>USJF01000077.1 GCA_900554935.1 uncultured Porphyromonas sp. | reverse complement strand
TGAAGCGTGGGTGCTTGAAATTAAAGGACAAGTGGTGTCACAAGTCGAAGGACATTTCGTTTCAATACTAATTGTTAAAATCATCCTTTCCTCGCCTCTCTTCATACCCACCTTTACGGACATTTCGTTTTTGCGGATATAGGTGCTATTATCTATATACCGGAGTAGTATATTGATTGGAGGCCCACCAGTAATTAGCAGGTAGGTAACAAAAAAGGAGGAGCTGGCCTAGTGGTAGGTCAGTTCCTCCTTTCTAATATAATTTTGACGGAGTAGTGATTACTCTTCGTTGCGTCGATTGTGGTTACGATTGGCACGATTGGTTCGGTCGCCGTTATTATTACGAGGGCGATCGTTACGTGGGCGCTCAGGACGCTCTACATATCCCTCAGGCTTTTCAATGGCAGCTTTACGAGATAGGCGGAACTTACCTGTCTTAGGATCCACTTCAAGAAGAACCACATTGATCTTCTGACCTTCGGCCACACCGGTCTCCTCGATCGTCTCAAATCTACGCCAATCCCACTCGGAGATATGGAGAAGACCTTCCTTACCAGGTAAGAACTCTACAAATGCTCCGTATGGCATAACGCTCTTGACGGTCCCTTCGTACAACTTACCTACCTCAGGAATTACCACGATAGCATTGATCATCTCGAGTGCCTTATCAATTGGCTCTTTTCCTGCAGCAGCCACCTCGATAATACCTTCGTTCTCTACCTCCTCAATATTTACAGAGGCGCCACTCTCCTCTTGGATACTCTGAATAATCTTACCACCAGGGCCAATCACAGCGCCGATAAACTCCTTAGGAATACGCATCGTAACGATTCGTGGAGTCTGAGGCTTAAAGTCGGCACGAGGTGCAGGAAGGGTCTCTTCGATCTTGCCAAGGATATGGAGGCGACCCTCCTTAGCTTGTGCAAGAGCTCGCTCCAGGATTTCGTAGCTAAGACCATCCACCTTGATATCCATCTGGGTAGCAGTGATACCATCGCGAGTACCAGTCACCTTGAAGTCCATATCACCGAGGTGGTCCTCATCTCCCAAGATATCCGAAAGGATCGCGTAATTCTGCCCCTTATTCTCAGAAATCAGTCCCATGGCGATACCACTCACCGGCTTTTTGATCTGCACACCAGCATCCATCAAAGCTAGAGTACCGGCACAAACCGTAGCCATCGAAGAAGAACCGTTACTCTCCAAAATATCACTCACGATACGCACCACATAAGGATAATCCTCAGGGATCATAGACTTCAGAGCTCTCTGAGCCAGGTTACCGTGCCCTATCTCACGACGCCCTACACCACGCTGTGGCTTAGCTTCACCAGTGGAGAAAGGAGGAAAATTGTAGTGTAATAAGAAACGATCCTTACCATGATTAAGCACATCATCCACCAGTTTCTCATCGCTCTTAGTACCAAGAGTCACCGTTGCAAGTGCTTGAGTCTCCCCACGAGTAAAGATAGAAGAGCCGTGAGGAGCTGGAAGAGGACTTACTTCGCACCAAATTGGGCGAATAGTCTTGGTATCACGTCCATCGAGGCGCTTTCCTTCATCCAAAATCATCCTACGCATCGCTTCTTTCTCCACATCGTGATAGTAGCGATCAATCATAGACCCTTTCTCCTCTAGCTCCTCCTCAGTATATTGAGACTTAAACTCCGCTACGATATTAGCAAAAGCGTCTGAACGCTCATGCTTAGAAGTACCAGAAGTAGCTACAGCGTATGCCTTATCATAGCACACATCGTGTACCTTTTGGCGAAGCTCCTCATCATTGACCTCGTGACAATAGGTACGCTTCTCCACAGTGCCGCACTCCTCCATTAGCTCTAGTTGTGCCTGGCACTGTAGCTTAATAGCTTCGTGAGCCACCTTAATAGCCTCAAGCATATCCGATTCCTGCACCTCCTTCATCTCCCCCTCTACCATCATGATATTGTCCATAGAGGCAGCTACCATCAGGTCCAAATCAGCACGATCTAGTTGCTCCTTAGATGGATTTACTAGATACTCACCATCCAATCTAATCACTCTTACCTCAGAGATAGGACCGTGGAAAGGCACCGTACTTACAGCAAGTGCAGCAGAAGCAGCCAGCCCAGCCAACTGATCTGGCAACTCATTTTCATCACCACTATAAAGGGTGATATTGACGAAAACCTCTGCATGAAAATCATCAGGGAATAGTGGTCGAAGTGCCCTATCAACTAGTCGACAAATCAAAATCTCGTAGTCCGAAGCCCTACCCTCTCTACGGGTAAAACCACCTGGGAAACGACCCACGGCCGAAAACTTCTCCTTGTACTCTACCTGTAAAGGCATAAAATCTACACCAGGATTGGCATCCTGTGCAGCAGTAACTGTTGCCAACAATACGGTGTTGCCCATGCGAACAGTCACAGCACCATCGGCCTGCTTAGCTAGCTTGCCAGTCTCAATTGTAATGGTGCTTCCATCACCCATTGTGATGGTCTTAGTGATTACATTCATGATAAAAAATTCTATATAAAAACAGCTTAATTCTCAGTTCTCAAATAGTTAAGAGAGCAGCTTCCTCACGATCTGAGAGATCAACTTCCCATCGGCCGAAGCTCCAAGCTCCTTTGTAGCTACTCCCATCACCTTTCCCATCCCCTTGATATCAGTGACGCCAAGCTTAGAGATAATCTCCTTCACCTTTTCAGCGATCTCTTCCTCCGATAGTTGTGCAGGCAGAAAACTCCGATACACCTCCGCCTCGGCATCCTCCGCTTCGGCAAGGTCAAGTCGGTCTGCATCGCGGTATAGACTTGCACTCTCCTCACGCTGCTTCACCAGCTTTGCAATGATTTTCAGTACGTGGTCATCATCCAATTCACCTGCAGCTCCCTTGGCGGTCATTGCCTCTAGAAACTCCTTCTTGATACCGCGAAGTGCTTCCAACCTCACCTTATCACGGCTCAGCATCGCCTGCTTTATACCCTCATTTACTTGCTCTATAAGTGCCATATCTATTATTATTTAATCGTCTCCAAAAGTTATAGTACGTCCGCCCGATACGCTTGATTCACGGTGAGAGTAGCTAGAATGATTCAACGTCACCGTAGGCTGACTATTCCACGACAGTGATGGACTCTCCTCAATAAATTGCTTAATCGTATCCAGTTGCTCCTTAGATCTTGTAAGCGTAGGCCTTTGATTAACCAAAGAGATAAAACCATTATTCGTCATCAGTTCCTCAGTAAAAATCACCGTTTCATACTCCTTATAGCTATTTCCCTGAGCCAGTTCTCGACCATAATAATCACTGATCTTGGTATCTTCCTCCTCTTTTGTTGCCTTAGGACGTTCATCGCTATATTCATCGGCAAACATCACGCTATCATCAAATCCAGATGCTAGAAGGACGAAGCCAAGATCATCCTCCATTCCTTCATCCTCTCGAGGTGCCATCCCCCAAATGAAGTCAAAAGAGCCCTTGATCTGTGCCGTCATATCTTTCAACTTATCACTCATACGTGTGGTTGGCTCATGCTCAGGCTTATAAATAACCTGTACCAACAAACGTGTAGCTAGATTAAAGTTGGAGGTATTCAGTAGCGGTGAAGACAACGCCCGCTCCATAGCTTTTTCCAAGCCCTCCTCACCACTCGCAAAGCCACGGGTGATAATCGAGACACCACCCGATTGGAGCGTCCTCTTCACATCATTGAAGTCCAGATTCACACCACTAGGGATAGTGATCAGTTCCGAAATAGAGCGCGTGCTCGTAGTCAGCGTCTCATCCGCCTTTCTAAAAGCTTCAGAAATCTTCAGGTCTGGATAAATCTTATTCAGTAGCTCATTATTCACCACCAAAATCGCATCCACATTCTTCTTCAGCTCCTCCACCCCATCAATTGCCTGTAGAATCTTCGTTCTGCCTTCAAACAAGAAAGGAATCGTCACAATCCCCACCGTCAGAATCCCCATATCCTTAGCAATGCGAGCGATGACAGGAGCAGCACCAGTGCCAGTACCACCACCCATCCCGGCAGTAATAAAGACCATCTCCGTGCCATCATTCAGTGCTTCACGCACCTCTGCTTCACTCTCCTCCGCTGCTTCCTGCGCCAGCCGAGGGTTATTTCCCGCGCCAAGTCCCTTGGTCGTCTTAGTGCCCAGGCAAATAGTATGTGGTACATCGCAGACATTCAAGTGCTGGCGATCCGTATTACACAGAAGGAAAGAGACGTGGCTCACATTCTGATTATACATATAATTGACCGCATTACCACCGCCTCCACCTACGCCAATCACCTTAATGATTGTAGGCTGATCATTCACCACCTTCTTAATCGGCAATATATTTCTCTCCATCACCTCCATCATCATTCCTCGTCATCAGAAAAGTTAGAGTCGTCATCCGCCATCACAAATAAATCCTTAAGACCTATCAGTCGTCCCAAGAGCGATCCTCCCTTAGACTTCTCCTTCTTTGGTTTCGCAGGTTTCTCTCTCCTTGGCTTCTCCTTTGTCACTGGCTCCACCTGAGGCTTCAAGTCCTCTTCATCAAAAGGCAATACCCCAGGCTGATTCATCAAGTCACCCTCCTCCTCCACGATATGAATCGTAGGTTCCTCCGACACAGTAGACTCCTGTGCCACAATAGGCTCCTCCACCTCATGTCGCTTAGCCACATCCACATTAGCCACAAAAAGCATAGCATACAGGGTGTGAAACTCAGGATTAGCCGTCAGCTCCTGATTGCCACCGTCCGAGAAAAATGCAGGGCTCACCTGCTTCACACTCAGTTCACCGCCCCACTTCTCCTTCAGATACTCAGGCAAGCCAGATAGCTTCGATGCACCTCCTGTAATCACCATACCTCCAGGGAGCTTATCATCACCATTACCACCCTTAGCTCGGGCGATTACAGCCTTGATATTATCCACAATCTCATGCGTACGCGCCTCGATATACTGATTCACATTGTAGCGAGAAACACGCTTATCCGTTCGCATGTCAGGCGCCTTCACAATCAGCTCTTCCTTATCGCTCGTATCCAGCGAAAGCGAGCCATGTGCTATCTTCACCCGCTCCGCCTCCTCCGGACTAATATCCAAGTCCGTCAGGTCATAAGTAATCTGACTACCTCCCATTGGGATCACCCTAAGCGATTCCAGCACCCCATGATTAAAGTAAGCTACAGTAGTGGTCTCCGCACCAAAGTCCACCAAAGCCGAACCAATCCGCTTCTGCTCAGTCGTCAAGACACGCTTACTAAGTTCCACTACCCCCACAAGATAAGGCTCCAGCTCCAAGTCCAGCTTATGTAGCAATACCTCCTCCACATTGTCCGTCACCATACTATCCGTGACCACCGTCTGGATACTCACCTGAAGCTTCATCGCCTTTACTCCCACAGGACGGAGCACCGAGCTACCATTTACCGAAAAGCGAGCAAAGTCCGCATTAAGGAAAAACTTACCATCCGGCTCCTCAATCATACTCCACAGACGCTCAATATCCCCCTGAGTAATCTCATGTGGCGCATCATACTCCTCCACCTGGCGTATCAGCAGACTGTGTAGCCCCTGTCCCGATATGCTTGCATAGAGATGAGCCACCTCCACACCTAGCTCTGCCTCCGCACGTTGGAGGAGCTTCCGCACCTTTTCCGATGTTTCAGATAGATTAAAGACCACCCCTCTCTGCACCGCCCCCTCCGCTGGTTCGCTATCCAGATAGATAGTCCTAAATGGCTCCTCACCGGTTGCCATCTTCTCTGCCACAGCGAGCTTTATAGCACTACTGCCAAAGTCCAAGACAGCCACATTTATTTTATCTTCCCTGCGTTCTCTCATCAAAACTTCTTCCAATATATCTGCTTCATTAATGAACTCCCACAAACTTACCAAATTCTATCTTACCCACCTACCCTTTTGAGGAAAAATATTACCGTCTTCTACGCTTATGCCGAGTCACCCTCAGTGCCTGCTTATGATATTGAAAAGCATTCAATGCTTCCTGCACCTCCTCCGCTTCACCACTCGCCACCTCAAAAGTAGCATTACGGTCAAAGATTTCGATCTTTCCTACCGCCACCTTCCTACCGGTGCAGAATTGGACCATTTCTATCAACTTATTCGGGTAGAGCTTATTCCGCCTCCCCACATTTATCTGAAGCAAGTCCATTCCTTCCTCTAGAGATTTAGAGACCCTAGTTTTTCTAGACCGCTTCACCTCCTTTTCAGGTAGCTCCTCCACCGATGCAGCATGACCATAATAATCCAGCATTCTCCTTATCTCCAGATACACTAGCCTTTGGAGCAATTCATCACTATCCAGCCACGATAGTCTATTCACTACACTATCCATATAAGGCGCAATAGCATCGAGATCAGGCACCGTATACTCCAATCGATGCACCAATT
>USJF01000076.1 GCA_900554935.1 uncultured Porphyromonas sp. | reverse complement strand
TAGGGAGGTAGTGTCTCCCATAGGGGGGTAGGGGGTGTAGTACAGAACGGAGTCACTAGCGATCTTAATCACCACTGCTCCATACGATTCGTGCCAATATCGGGCAATCTGAGCATGTTCCTCTGCCGTGGGGCATTCGTTCCAACCGCCATAAGAAAGATAAGTAAATACCTGCCAAGGCTCTTTTATCGGCATTTCTACTAAGATTGGTGTGCTGAAAAAAGTGAATTCTTTTGGGCAATCAGATTCTAATACCTCGCCATCAGTCAGTTCTTTCCACGCATTAGCGCCCTCCTCCCCATCCGCCAGGTAGCTCTCTTTGAGCTCCTCAAACCTACGCTGGAGTATCTGTTGCCCATTATTTTCAGTGGAATTAAGTAGCTTCGTCCGCCACTGCTGGAGCTTCACCTCGTCGTACCACTCAGAGAGCTCATCCAGGTAGTCAAAGAAGTCACCATATATCGACTCCAGTAGCACTGGGTAGTAGCCACTCACTTTCCAATTCTTGTATTTCTCCAGCCAAAGGTTCTTAACCTCCTCTTCAGTTAAATTAAGGTCCAGCTGAGATACCTTGCAATCCTTAAGAAGTGTCTTGATCCTCTCAAAAAACATCTCTTGCACTGCCTGTTCAACAGCATAGTCCGTTTGATTTTTTCGTGCGATCTTTAAACCTTTCGCAGAGGTATAGTAATTCCATCCTGCTAGAGCAAAGAAAACTAGCGTGGAGTAGATCTGCTGGTGATTCATTAGCCGTAAGATGATGAGCAACATAACTAATATCGTGATTATGCCCCAAACGATCATCTGTCTAAGCAGAATACGCCTTGCCGTTTCCCAATCATTGGCTTTGATGCTCTCCTGAAGCTTTTGCCCCAGTCGTTGAGAGGTCTTCTTTTTGCGTTGGTGGAGAAAGGAGACGATGAATATAACCACTGCTGCTATCGCAACAAACAGGAGAAGTTGAGTCTGGTCCATTTTGGTGAATCTAAGTTTGAGTAGCAAATATGATGAAATTTGTGATAATTGAGGGCGTAGTCGTGGTTCCTATATTCCATAAGCAATAAAAGTTGTAAAAAAAAAAGGTTTGCAATCGATTGTAAATCAATGTATTATAAAGCAGGAAATTGAGTTTGTAACTGAGCGATTGCTGAGTTACAAACTTCACGATGCCTGAGTTACAAACTCGATCATAGCTAAGTTACAAACTCGATCATCGCTAAGTTACAAACTCGCCAATGCTTTGGTATCTATCTCTACAACCGTTTGTTTTGGTCATCTCCAATTGTGACCATAAAGAAGTCTTGCGGAATTGAGATAGTTTGTTTAGTGCTATCTAGCAGGGAGTAGAAAAGTTTTATATGAGTTGAAGGCGCTATTCGCTAAAAATGGTTACCTTTGTAAGGTTAAGGAAACAAATAACCAAAACTGATATAAATTATGGCAGATCTATCCACACTATACGCACAGAAACTGAGACTTAAGAGCCCGTTTATTGTAGCTAGCTCGGGGCTTACTAAGAATATACGTCAGATCCAAGAGATGGAAAAGGTAGGAGCCGGAGCGATTGTACTGAAGTCTATCTTTGAGGAGCAGATAGAGCAAGAGATATCGCAGATGACAGATGAGAGCTTGGGCGGTTATGATGACTATGGTGCTATTGATTATCTGCAGCACTATGTGAAGGGGCATGCACTTAAGAGCCACATTGACTTGATTAAGGAGGCAAAAAGGTGTATCATCGCACCAATTATCGCTAGTGTGAATGCCTATAAGTCGGATAGCTGGGTGGAGTATGCTCGGGAGCTGATAGAGGCTGGCGCCGATGCTTTGGAGTGCAATGTGATGAGGATTGAGAGTAAGGTGGCAGAGCCTTGGGGCACTTCGGAGGAGGAGCTGGTACAGATGGTTCGTGCCCTACGGGAGCAATTGGACGACACTCCAATCATCATTAAGCTCAGCAAGTACTACACTAATGTTATTCGCCTATGTCGCGACCTAAAGCTAGCAGGTGCTGATGGTGTAGTGCTCTTTAATCGTACTTTTATGCCCGATATTGATATTGAGAAGGAGAAGATCACTGTAGGATCGGTGCTGAGTCACGAGAGCTCTTACTCCGATACGCTTCGCTATGCGGCATTGGTGCGTGGTGCGGTGCCTGAGCTTTCGATAGCACTCTCCAATGGTCCTAGAAATGGCGAGGACCTCGTGAAAGGGTTGCTCGCAGGTGCCGATGCGGTGCAGTATGCTTCGGCACTCTATCAGGGTGGAGCGAAAGTGGTTCGGGAAGCCAATCAATTCCTTTCCGACTGGATGGATCGGAAGCAATACCACCATATCAATGAGTTTAAGGGCAAGCTAGCAGCGACTCGAGTAGATCACGCTACGATGTACTTGAGAAGCCAATTTATGCGTTACTATGCTAGCGAGGATGCTAATCCTACACAAGTGACTGACCTGGGGCGTCCAGACTACTCACAATTATAAGACTGAGCTAGACCTATGCCAATAGTGCCAAAGCCCTCTGACCTACTTGGACAGGAGCATCTAGTTGCGCACTTCGCTAGCCAAATTGTAGCTGGCGAATTGCCACATGCGATACTTCTGACAGGTGAAGAGGGGGGAGAGGCATTTCCGCTCTCCTTGGTACTGGCTCAGCAAGTCCTTTGCGAGGAGCTTACTCCTGAGGGGGTGCCTTGTGGCCATTGCCACTCTTGCCGGCAGATGGCAGAGCTACAGCACCCCGATCTCACTTTGGTCTTCCCGATTATCAAAGCTCAAGAGGGCAAAGAGTATACTTCGGAGATGATGCTCGAGCCCTTTAGAGAGCTAATTGCCAAGCACCCTAGGTTCACCACACTTGAGTGGCGTGAGCAGCTTGATGCTGGCAATAAGCAACCACAGATTATGGTGGCAGAGGCGGAGCGACTTATTCATAACACCTCCCTCAGTTCCTTCAAGAGCCGGTATCAGGTGATCCTTATTTGGCAACCCGAGACGATGCGTACCGAGACGGCCAATAAGCTACTGAAGCTCCTCGAAGAGCCACCTACGGGTGTAGTCTTTATTATGGTGTCGCATAGTCCCCATCGCCTTCTCCCTACCATTATCAGTCGTCTGCAGAAGGTGGCGGTACCTAAGATTCCCGAGCCCACACTCATCAAATATCTCGTCGAGCAGAAGGGCACCGCGGATGAAGAGGCGAGAGAGCTCACACACTTAGCACAGGGCAATCTCTACAAAGCCCTACAGCTAAAAGAGGGTGGCGGGCTATTCAAAGGGGAGATGGAAGCTCTTCGATTTCTCCAATTACCACTTCAGAGACACCCCAAGCCACTACTCGAAGCAGCCCAAGAGTATGCCAAGATGGATCGTCCTGAGGTGATTTCTCTCCTCGATGCATTGCCGATGTTGCTGAGAGAGCTACTAGCGTTGAGGTACGGCTCCGACGATGTGGTTTTCCTTCCGAGTAAAATACTAGCAGAGGCCCATGCAATCTCGATGGCGCTACCATTGGAGAAATACACCATAGTGATGGACGAGCTAACGGATGCTAAGCTAGAGATCATTCAAAACGGCAATATCACGATGGTGCTCTTTGACCTGCTTCTCACACTCACACGGATATATCAAAAATAAAGACATATGTATAGTATGAAACGAATCGCATTACTCATCATTGCCTTCCTATCATTCAGCATAGGAGCTTCGGCACAAAGTAAAACTAGAGTGGCCTACCATGGAAAGGGCTTTACCATTAAAGGCACCAAAGGATTTAAGCTCAAAGTAGCCAATACCTATACCCTAGATGGGGTCGCCTTTGCACCTACATTTGATGCCTCCCAAGCTACCCTAGACGGCCAGCCTTTTGAGATAAAGCCAAATATCGCCTTTACCAATCTCCAAACCAATCTTTCGGGAGACTTCTCCAAGCGTTGGGGCTTTGAGTTTCATATCAATTATGCCCAAAATAGGATCAACCTCCTCAATATGCTCCTCGACTATCGCTTCAGCGATAACTTCAAGCTACGTATGGGGCAGATGAAAGTGCCAGGACCAATGAGCCAAAACTATGGGACAGGCACAGCCATGAGCGTAGCCACTCCAATGGGCCTTTCGATGGCGTCAGACCGTCGTTTTGGTATCGGTCTCTTTTACACCACAGGCCGTCTTTACTCCGCTATTGGTGCCTACTCATTCAATCTTAATGATTACGTAGTCAGTCCACTTCCCAAGCGTCCCGAAGTAGGCGTAGCAGGGCGCTTTACCTACAATGTACTCAATAATCGCCATCAAAAGCTCTTACTCGGCACCAACATCTATTGGATGCGGATGCAGAATGGGCTCTCAAGCAAAGCTGGTGAGATAGGAGTCGAAACGGTAGCTTCTACTGCTCGCTTCATTAGGTATTACCACTTCAATACCAATAGCCAACTCAATTATGGCCTAGAGCTAGCCTACCAAAACCGCAATTTCCTCTTAACCGCTGAAGGACTCGGAACCAACTTCTTCAGAAGCTCCGACCTCGCTACACCACAATATGCAGGGTGGAACGTCCGAGCTAGCTATATCGTCCTCGGCAATCCTCGCAGATACAATGCCGCCATGGGCGATTTCTCTGGCTCCCCTTACGATGGAAAGCAGGCACTAGAGCTTGGTCTTCGCAGTTCTGGTATTTATTGCAATAATCACGAAGGGGTTAAGGCCTTAGCAGGGTATAGCGTCGGGGCTTTCGCCAATTACTGGACCACAACGCACCTCTGCTTTTCACTTCACGCCAATTATATCGACCATCACAAAGACTTTACTAGCAACTACGAGGTCAAAGACCCTACCAGCTTTAAGGGGCTAGACTTCATGGTATTCCAAGGTCGCGTGACCATACTCTTCTAATGGCCATACTACAAGTAGACAATCTCTCCAAAAGCTTTGGCATACTAAGGCTATTCGAAGGGCTAGACTTCTCCATCGAAAAAGGGCAGAAAGTAGGTCTTATCGCACCAAATGGGGCAGGCAAGACCACCCTTCTTCGCATATTGGTAGGATTAGAATCAGCTGATTCGGGCGAAGTGATCACCCAGAGAGACCTCAAGATCGCTTACCTTCCACAGCGTAGCGACTTCACAGCCTACCCCGACCTCCTCACTGCGAGCCTGAGCGGAATCGCTCCAGAGCTAAGGGAGGTGATCGTGGCGTACGAGGCAGCAGTCGAAAGTGGTGATAGCGACCAAATCAATAAGGCTATAGCGCGGATGGACCAACTAGATGGCTGGAGCATAGAGCAAGAGCTACAAGCCCTCCTCTCTCAGCTCAGCTTGGGCGATCCACACCGTAGCACACAGGGCCTATCGGGTGGCGAGAGCAAGCGGATTGCACTCGCCTCAGTCCTCCTACGGCAGCCCGATATTTTTATCCTCGATGAGCCGACCAACCACCTCGACCCTAGCACCGTAGAGTGGCTGGAGCAATACCTCGCCACCTCCAATGCAGCACTCTTGATGGTGACACACGACCGCTACTTCCTTGACCAAGTATGCGATACCATCATAGAGATGGATGGGGGGCAAATCTATAGCTACGAAGGAAATTATACTCTATACCTGCAGAAGCGGGCAGAGCGACTGGAGCAATTAGAGAGCGAGCAAGCCACCCTTCGCAACCGCTACCGTACCGAGCTAGATTGGATGCGCCGAATGCCTCAAGCCCGAGGGACCAAAGCAAAGTACCGTAAGGATGCTTTCCACGAGCTAAAGGGGCAACTCACCCATATCCAGCACCACCAAGGGCCACAGCTCGAGAGCCAATCGGTCTATATCGGAAAGAAGATATTCGAGGCTGAGCATATCAGTAAATGCTATGGCGAGCGAATCATTATCAAGGACTTCTCCTACAACTTTACCCGACGTGATCGCGTAGGTGTTATCGGTCCAAATGGGGCTGGCAAAACCACCTTGATACGACTGATTATGCAGGAGATAGAGCCTACATCAGGCTCCATAGAGGTAGGCGAAACGGTTCGCTTTGGCTATTTTTCCCAGATACCTCCCTCCTTTCCTGAGGGTAAGAAAGTGATAGAGGTGGTCACTGATATTGCTGAGCACGTAGTGGGTAGAAGTGGAGCAGAGCACACTGCTATGCAGCTCTTGAATCGCTTCTTATTTCCACCCAAGCGACAGCAAGACTATGTCTCACTGCTGAGCGGAGGAGAGCGGCGTAGGCTTCAACTCTGTACTGTACTGATGCAGCAGCCCAACTTCCTCGTCCTCGATGAGCCGACCAACGACCTAGATATCCCCACTCTACAGGTGCTGGAGGAGTATCTCGTGCAGTTTGATGGTTGCCTACTCGTAGTCTCTCACGACCGCTATTTTATGGATCGCATCACAGAGCACCTCTTTGTGCTAGAGGGGGATGGATCGGTAAAGGACTTCCCTGGTAATTACACCGATTACCGCCTTCAGCAAAGAGAAATACCTAAGGTAGAGACAACTGC
>USJF01000075.1 GCA_900554935.1 uncultured Porphyromonas sp. | reverse complement strand
ACTAGTCCAAGTGAAGCAAAGGGTAGCCAGACTGCTGCCCTCAAGCCAACGTACAGCCCAGCTTCACCTGAGAGAGCAGCTAACCAAGTGGTGCGACGCTCTTTCTCTGTCGCAGTGGAGAAGTAGCGGTAAAGGCTTACGCCGAACTGTTTCTGCAACTCTGGTATAAGCTGCTTCAAGACTTCTATATTGGGGAGCAGGAGGAGCACTTGCTTTCCTTTTGCCACCCTTTGAAGCAGGAAGTCGTAAGGGATTCGCTCCTCTATTCGACTATTGGGGCAGTGGATGAGGGCGATACGTGAGCTACCAATTGTGATCGCCTTGGAGAGGGCATCCCCTACTTTGTGATGAGGAAGTGTCACCGCCTCATTAAGGGAGCTTGCCAATACTTCGCACTCTTCCACTACACCTACTTTACGGAGTTTATTGATGGTATAGCTGGAGGTCTCTAACCACTCGGCCAGCTCTTGCAGGCTCATTGGTGGCTTATCCCCTTGTCGGTAGGTGGTGAGTATCTTTTGAAGTGCTTTTTCTGCTGCCGAACCACCTTTCAACTGACCCTGAAGGTAGCCTCTGAAGTGGGCATCGCTCATCAGTCGCTCCGAAGGGAGCCAGCCACGGAGCATCAAGGCGGTTCGCTTCAGCTCCTCGCCTTGCGTACCATCGGGGCGAAAGCCTTGCTGAATGGCTGCTGTGAGTACCTCACCGAGGCTGCACATATAGTAACTGGCTACCCACTGCCAAAGCTCAATGATATAGGGTGGGATAGGCGGATAGGGAAGTAGCTTTAGCACCGGTTTCAGTCGGTGCGCTCCCTCTGGCTCGATATGTTGCTGCGCCAGTACCAAGCCGGTATAGCATTTTTTAGGGCCAAAAGGGACGGTCACCAATCGGCCAACTAATTGAGGCTCCTCATCGCTACCCGACTCATAAATGTAGGTGAAAATAGGTTGCTTAAGCGGTAACGGTACTAGCACACTAAGGTAGAGGGGGTACTGCATAGAGGTCTACTTTAGCGAGGTGCCTTGAGGTAGAGGGCAAAAGCGATGGGGGTATAAATCAGATTGGGGAGCCATGCAGCCATCAGTGGTGTCAGATCGCCACTTACCGCATAGGCAGAAGAGATGGTAAAGAGTAATATATAGACGAATGTGAGTGCCAAACCGATGGCCATATTGAGTCCTAGCCCACCTTTGACCTTACGTGCGGAGAGTGATACCCCGATAAGAGTGAGGATAAAAGCGGCAAGGATTGAGGCAAACCTACGGTGGTACTCTACTTGGAAGCTCTGGATATTACCTACTCCTCGCTTCTTTTGCTGCTCAATATAGTAGCTTAGCTCGGCATTGGTAAGTTGCTCACCATCTTCTCTTGAAATCAGAAGATCATTGGGGGTAAGGACTAGCAGTGTATCTAGTTGGTCTCCATATTCATTGTGCTCTTTTAGCCCATCGAAGGTGCGAATATGATAGTCATAGACAGTCCAATGATAAAGGCTATCGCTATGATAAACAATCCGATCGGCGGTGAGCTGACTTGTGAGCGTATTCTCCTCAAACTTCTGTAGCGAGAAGTTGTAGCCCATATTTTCTCTAGCATCAAAGGTGCTGAAGTAGACCACCTCACCTGGCGCTACGGCAGCCTGTATATTTTGATCGACCTCTACCTTTTGATTGGCCACCCAGGTATTGGTAAAGTTGATACGAATCACATTGAGATTGGGAATAATCCACGCACTGAAAAGGAATGAGACCACCGCAATTATCCCGGCCGAAATGAAGTAAGGGCGTAGGATGCGATTGAAGCTCATACCTGCAGCTTGCATCGCAATGATTTCGGAGCGAGCCGCCAGTTTACTGGTAAAGAACACCACCGTGAGGAAGATAAATAGAGGCGATAGTAGCAAGGCATAGTAGGGGATAAAGGCGATGTAATACCACACAATATCTATTAGGGGAAGTGAGGGATTGAGAAACTCCTCCATCTTCTCCTGAATATCGATCACTACAATGATAATGAGGATCAGCATCAAAGCAAAGAGATAGGTGCCAAGGAAACGACCAATGATGTACCGGTCAATCCGCTTAACGCCCAAACGCTCTAAAAGACTTCTGATCTTTTGCTTCATCTCAAACTAAGTGCTAACGGCGTTGCTGAAGCTCGGGGAGCACACTCGCTTTCCACTGCAAGTAATCGCCCTCGATGATATGCTTACGGGCTTGCCTTACAAGATCCAGGTAAAAGGCAAGGTTGTGGATACTGGCGATCTGAAGACCTAGCAATTCATCCGACTTTATGAGGTGGCGTACGTAGGCCTTACTATAGGTGTGATCTACATAGCTTGTTCCCTCTGGGTCAAGGGGAGAGTAGTCGTCTTTCCACTTCTCATTACGCATATTCATCGTTCCTCGCCAAGTAAAGAGCTGACCATTACGGCCATTGCGAGTAGGCATAATGCAGTCAAACATATCTACCCCTCGCTCTATCCCTTCAAGGATATTGGCGGGCGTCCCAACCCCCATTAGATACCTAGGGCGATCCTTGGGGAGCACCTCATTCACCACCTCTATCATTTCGTACATCACTTCGGTAGGCTCCCCAACGCTGAGGCCTCCGATCGCATTACCATCGGCAGCAAGTTCGGCCACACGCTCTGCCGACTCCCTTCGAAGGTCACTAAAGCCGGCTCCTTGTACAATAGGGAATAGGCTCTGAGGGTAGCCGTAAAGCGGTTCCGTCTCCGATAGCCTTTTGTGGCATCGCCCAAGCCAACGCAATGTAAGGTCGAGCGACTGCCGAGCATACCTCCAATCGCAGTCACCAGGAGGGCACTCATCAAACGCCATAATAATATCCGCACCTATCTCTCGCTGGATATCCATCACCCGCTCAGGGGTGAAGAGGTGTCGCGATCCATCTATATGGCTCTGGAATTGCACCCCCTCCTCAGTAATCTTTCGGCTATCTGCGAGCGAAAAGACCTGAAACCCGCCACTATCGGTGAGCATAGGCCCCTCCCAGCTATTGAACTTCTGTATTCCACCTGCACCGCGGATAATATCAGTGCCAGGGCGGAGATACAAATGGTAAGTATTGCCGAGGATAATCTCCGCTTTGATATCCTTCTGCAACTCCCACGCGTGGACCGCCTTTACACTACCTACCGTACCGACAGGCATAAATATAGGAGTATGCACCTCGCCGTGTGGCGTATGCAATACCCCGGCTCGTGCCGACGAGCCCTTATCGCTATGTACTATCTCAAATTTCATACAGCTACAAAGATACCATAAATCAGAGACTGTTGCACCTATCCAAAGAAAGACATAAAAGCGGACGCCTAGGGCAAACCCTAGGCGTCCGCGATACCATTACCTCAGTAGATATTAGTCTTGGTTGAGATTAAAGCGCTTGAAGTCAGTTACAGTAAGCGACTTAGAGGCAGCGTGAAGCGTCTCCTCTACCGTCTTCTTACTCTCAGAGAATACAAACTCCTGCTTTAGCAGCGTATTCTCCTTGTAGTACTTCTCCAAAGAGCCCTGAGCAATACGCTCCAAAAGGTTCTCAGGCTTACCAGCTTGGCGTGCCTTGTCCATCGCGATCTCTAGCTCCTGCTTCTTGATGCTCTCAGGTACCCCAGCCTCATCCACAGCGACAGGGTTCATCGAAGCCACCTGCATAGCGATCTCCTTTGCCAGTTCGGCATCGAGGGTTTCATTAAATCCTACCACTACACCTAGCTTATTACCAGCGTGTACGTAGGCAGCTACAGCAGGTGCAGAGATTTGCTCATAAGCACCCAGCTCCATCTTTTCACCCGTCACACCAGAGCGCTCAGTGATCAGCGACTCGATTGTACGGCCATCAATCTCAAGGGCCAGCAACGCCTCCGCATTAGCAGGCTTCTCAGCCACAGCCTTATTAAGGATACTTTGAGTCAAAGCCACGAAGTCCTCATTCTTAGCCACAAAGTCTGTCTCACACTTGAGCGCCACAAGGGTAGCCACCCCACCCTCAGTGTGGGTAAGTACACAACCCTCAGCTGCCTCACGATCCGAGCGCTTTGCTGCGATAGCCTGCCCCTTCTTACGTAGGATCTCAATTGCCTTATCGTGGTCGCCACCCGCCTCCTCGAGCGCCTTCTTTACATCCATCATACCAGCACCAGTGAGGTCACGAAGGTGCTTGATGTCTTGCATTGTTACTGCCATAATCTTCTTTCTTTATCGTAATAAATTCAAAATTCTATCTCGCTAAAATATCTCAAAGAAGCACCTCCTAGCCCTAGGAGTATAGATCGCTCTACGGGGCATGGAGGTGCTGCTCTTATTGTCCAAAGTCCTTTCGGCTTGTCTCCTAAAGAATAGTCTTAGTTTACAAACGGCTTACTCAGCATCCTCATCGGACTCCTTATTGGCAAACTTATCAGCTAGGCGTGCGTTCATAGCGTCATTATCCTCACGCTTGATACGCTCACGGCGTACACCTCTACCACCACGGCGGCGACCAGTGCTCTCCTCGCCCTCTGCCTCGGCCTGCTGTGCAGCAGCCTTCTCATCGGCCTTAGCGATCTTACGCTCCATAGCGCCCTCCTTGATAGCCTCAGCCATAGCGCCTACGATCACATCGATAGCGGTAGTAGCATCGTCATTAGCAGGGATCACATAGTCGATATTCTTAGGATTGGCATTGGTATCGCAGATAGCAAAGATTGGAATACCTAGGCGGAGCGCCTCACGGATAGCGATATGCTCCTTGCATACATCCACCACAAATAGCGCACCAGGGATACTCTTCATATCCTTGATAGAGCCAAAGTTCTTCTCCAGCTTCTCACGCTGGCGAGTGATCTGTAGCTTCTCACGCTTTGAGAGGTTCTCAAAAGTGCCGTTGTTGATCATCGTATCGATGTTGTCCATCTTGCTTACGGTCTTGCGGATCGTAGGGAAGTTGGTCAGCATACCACCTGGCCAGCGCTCAGTCACATAAGGCATACCGCACTCCTGTGCCTTCTCAGCGAGCACCTCTTGTGCTTGCTTCTTAGTACCCACGAAGAGGACAGTCTTACCTTGCTGTGCCATCTTCTTCAGTGCCTCAGCAGCCTCCTCCACCTTCACTACCGTCTTGTGAAGGTCCACGATATGGATGCCATTGCGCTCCATAAAGATATAAGGCGCCATGGCAGGGTTCCACCTACGGGTGAGGTGACCGAAGTGTGCACCAGCCTCTAGGAGCTGGTCGAAATTTACTCTTGTTGACATAGTCTCTATTGTCTAAATCGTTTACATTCTTCAATCGTCTTGACCTCGAGCAACGTGAGTAGGGCAGGCCAAGCGACCCACCATCTCCCGAGCTTAGATACTAAACGAATTTCTCTCTTTTCTCTTAATCTATCGAAAAGTAACGCCCTCGAAGCATTAACGCTTAGAGAACTGGAACTTACGACGAGCACCTGGCTGACCTGGCTTCTTACGCTCTACTGCACGTGGGTCACGGGTCATGAAGCCCTCTGCCTTGAGTGTAGCCTTGTCCTCAGGATTGATCTTCACAAGTGCACGAGCCACGCCTAGGCGAGCTGCCTCGCTCTGGCCGGTATAGCCACCGCCCTTGAGATTGATCTTAACGTCGTACTGACCCTCTACACCTAGCTTAGCTAGTGGCTGACGTACTACAAACTGTAGTAGTGGATTGGGGAAGTACGACTCTATCTCCTTGCCATTGATTGTGATCTTACCGCTACCAGCACGTAGATAGACACGCGCTACAGCCGCTTTTCTTCTGCCTAAAGCATTGATAATTTCCATGTCTTAATCTTTCTACTTATCTGGTTTTGATTTCAATAGTGCGAGGTTGTTGTGCCTCATGCTTGTGGTCTGGTCCCTCATATACATAGAGGTTGTTGAGGAGCTTAGCGCCAAGACGGTTCTTTGGGAGCATACCCTTTACCACCTTGCGATAAAGTGCCTCCCAGCCACGCACCTTCACCATACGCTCAGGAGACATCTCCTTCTGCCCACCGGGGTAGAGAGAGTAGCTGAGGTAAGTGCGCTCGGTCCACTTAGCACCAGTAAGTACAGCCTTCTCGGCATTGATAATGATCACATTGTCACCACAGTCTACGTGAGGAGTGAAGCTAGCCTTATGCTTGCCTCTCAAAATCTTAGCTACCTCACTAGCTAGGCGACCCATTGAATGCCCTGTGGCATCCACAACCACCCATTCCTTCTGCGCAGTACCTTTGTTGGCAGAGATGGTCTTATAACTCAAAGTATCCACTGTTATTTACTTTGTTTCTAGTTTTACAATCAATTCAGAAGCTCGCAATGCGCCGTGATAGTGGGCGTCTTGAGTGCTAATCATACCCTTATCCAAGGGTGGGTACCCGCTACTTTGCCACTGCAAATCATCTTCTCATTGATAATAATCGGCAGGCAAAGATACCAATAAATTTCTTAGCCACAAATAGTTTTACCCCAGCGAATTGCGAAGACACCT
>USJF01000074.1 GCA_900554935.1 uncultured Porphyromonas sp. | reverse complement strand
AATCGTTAATAAGCTCTTTTTTGGGCAGAATGATGAACTAGTAGCGGAGGTGGTGGATAATACTACGTCAAGGGGCCGTATCCTAAAGTTTGCCTTCGACGGCACTTATGATGAATTTAAGGAGGCGCTCTTTTCGCTAGGTGAGACACCACTACCTGACTATATCCGTAGGCCTGTGGAGCCGGAGGATGAGGAGCGTTATCAGACGATCTACGCCACGGAGGAGGGAGCAGTGGTGGCGCCTGCTGCGGGGCTACACTTTAGTAGGGAGCTAATGAAGCGCTTTGAGCTGAAGGATATACGATTTACGTCGCTAACGCTACACACGAGCCGTGTGATGTATGATGAGATCGATGTGGATGACCTATCAAAGTACAAGATGGGTTCGGAGCGAATGATTATTAATCAGGAGACGTGTGACACGATCAATAAGGCGGTGGAGCAAAAGAAGCGTATCGTGGCGGTAGGAACTTCTGTGGCGAAAGCGCTGGAGACGGCTGTGAGTATGGATGGATTCGTGAAGCCTTATGATGGGTGGTCTAGTAAGTTTATTTTCCCTGAATACCGCTATGGGCTACAGAATGCGATGGTGACGAACTTCCATATGCCTTACTCGTGGCTGCTGATGTTGGTGGCTGCTTTTGGTGGCTATGACAAGGTAATGAAGGCGTATAAAACGGCAGTGAAGGAGGGGTATCGCTTTGGGCAATATGGCGATGCCATGCTGATTCTGTAAGGATAAGGGAATGGGTGTGAGGCAAACAGTTTTTATTGCCCTTGGTTCGAATATCGGAGATCGAGGCGCCTTGCTAAAGCAAGCTATTCGACAGCTCTCGATGAGAGGTGTGGAGGTAGTGGCGGAGTCGAAGGTGATGGAGACGGAGCCGGTGGGCTTTCAGTCGGAGCATCTATTTCTCAATCAAGTGGTGAAGGGGGTAACTGCTTTATCGCCACGGCAACTACTGGAGTTGACGCAAGAGATAGAGCGGGAGCTGGGACGGAGTGAGAAGAGCTGCTCGGGGCTCTATAAGGATCGGAGTATTGACCTCGACCTTATCCTCTACGGTGACGACGTGGTGGAGCAGGAGGGACTTACGATCCCGCACCCTAGGTTTAGGGAGCGACTGTTTGTACTCAAACCGCTGGCGGAAATTGCACCCAACGTCGTGGACCCGGTGACGGGAAAGACAATACAGCAACTGCTATGGGACGCCTTGTAGCACTCGATATCGGGCGAAAGCGAACGGGAGTAGCAGCTACGGACTTGCTACAGATTGTCCCGAATGGGCTTGGCTTTCTGCCTACTCACGAGGTAGCAGATTGGCTTAAGGGGTATGCAGAAAAGGAGCCTATCGACCTGATTGTAGTAGGAGAGCCGAAGCAGGTCGATGGCACTGACTCGGAGAGCGTAAAGTATATTGAACCGGTGGTGAACCGTCTGCGTAAACTTTTGCCAACGGTGGAGGTGGTACGGTATGACGAGCGATTTACTACGGTTTTGGCACAAAGGGCAATGCTGGAGGCAGGGCTAGGCAAGATGAAGCGCCGTGAAAAGGGAAGGGCCGATGAGGTGAGTGCGGTAATCATCTTGCAAGGATTTATGGAGAGTAGAATGTTTCAAGAGAAGTATAAGAAGTAGTCATGGAATTACCTATATATGTCTATGGCACAGAAGTGCTGAGGGAGAAGACGAGGGAGGTGACGGAGGAGGAGTTTTCGTCGCTGGAGAAGCTGATCGGGAATATGTTTGAGACGATGTATGCCTCGGACGGCGTGGGATTGGCAGCTCCTCAGGTAGGGAAAGCGATCCGTCTCTTTGTGGTGGATGCAGACCCTCTAGCGGAAGATTTCCCCGATAGCAAGGGGTTTAAGAAGGTATTTATTAACCCTACTATCACGGAGTACAGTGAGGAGAGCTGTACGATGCAGGAGGGTTGCCTTAGTCTGCCGGGGCTAAACGAAAATGTGGAGCGCCCAAAGCAGATTACAATTAAGTACCTGGATGAGCAGATGGTACCCCACGAGGAAAGCTACTCGGGATTTAATGCCAGGGTGATACAGCATGAGTATGACCATCTGGAGCAGACGCTCTTTACGGATAGGGTGAACCCTATGCGGAAGGCGATGATTAAGCGGAAGCTACAGAAGTTGAGTCGGGGGCAAGTGAAGGCACACTACAAGGTGGTCACGAAGTAGATATGTGGAGAGGTTTCTGGAGAGTGGTGCTGATCGTGATGGGGCTCCTTGGTGAGAGCACCCTGGCTCTGCGGGCACAGATAGATACCCAGAGGGTGATTTCTGTTGGGCAGAATGCGATCTATTTTAAGGACTATGTACTGGCGATACAATACTTTAATTCGGCCATACAGAGTGCACCATATCTCGCTGAACCTTATTACTATCGGGGACTTTCTAAGTATTCACTGGATGATTACCTCGGGGCGGAAGCGGATAGTAGTGCGGCTATTGAACGTAATCCTTTTCTGGTAGGTTCGTATTATCTGAGGGCCATCAGTAGGCACACGCTTGGCAAAGACTCCCTAGCTTTGGAGGATTATAAGGTGGTACTGAAGGATAATCCCGACCACAAAGGAGCGCTACACAACTCGGCTTTGCTTCGGATGGAGCTGAAGGATAGCATCGGTGCAAGAGCTACTTTGGATCACCTTCATCGCTATTACCCAGACTATGCGGAGGGGTATTTGATAGATGGGGGTTTTCAGCTGGAGCGTGGGGATACGGTAGCGGCCATTAATCTATTTGAGAAGGCACTCGCAATCTCTCCTACCCTCTCGGGCGCTTATCTTTCTATGGCAAGTATATCGTACGACAGGGGAAACTATGGCGAAGCTGAGGGGTATCTCAATCGTGCAATGGAATATATGCCGGATAGGGCAGAGCTATATCTCAATCGTGGAATCGTAAGATACCAGCAGTACAATATCAAAGGGGCGATGGCCGATTATTCTATTGCGATTGAGCTGGATCCGACCAATACGTTGGCGCTCTACAATAGGGCACTTCTGCGTAGCCAAGTGGGGGAAATCAATGCGGCACAGGAGGACTTTAATAAGGTGGTACAGCGGGAGCCGAATAATTACTTTGCTCTCTTCAACCGTGCTATTATCTCCAATCAAATTGGCGACTATCAAGTGGCGGAGGCGGACTTGGATAGAATCATTGAGCGCTACCCGACCTTCTTACCTGCACTTGTACAACGTGCAGATGCCCGAACTGGGCAAGGGAAGTCACAGGCAGCTCGGGAGGACCTTTATCTAGCTTCAAAGATGACATACGATAAGGGGACACTCCAAAAGTTTACGTCGCAACAAGCGAAGCAAGCGACACTAGCCGAGGAAACGGAGCGAGTGCGTAGTGAAAAAGATGACAATATCCAGAAGTTTAGGTCACTCGTCTACGCAAGTCAGCAAAAGGCGTATGATGAGCTTTACACGGAAGAGCAAGGGATCCGTGGTCGGATACAAGATAGAGAGGTGCGGATAGAGCCAGAACCACTCTTTACCCTCTCCTACTATGTAGCAGTGGATAAGCAACTTAAGACCAATACAAATACTGCCTACTCCTCCGCTATAGGCCTTCCTACAGAAAAGTATGGCGTGCTGGTAGTAGAGCATCTGCCTCAGCTATCACAGACAGAGCTACAAAAGCATATCAATGCAGTAGATAGCTTTGACCTCAGCATTTTCCACTCCGCCGAATCGATGATGCACCTAGCTCTTGACCAGCTCACCATCAAGGATCACGAAGCAGTGATTCGGACGATGGGGCAGATCATAGAGGCAATTCCCGACGACCCAGCTCCCTACTTCCAAAGAGCCACCTCACGGATTCTTGCCTACGAAGCAGAGAGCGCCCTCGAAGGGGATAAGAATAGTCAAAATAGGCTAGGTATTGGGCTAGAAAGTAGTACACTCACAAAGGAGTACCTCAAGAAGAAGGCCATTTCAGAGGAGGCATTATCCGACCTGAAAGTGGTGCTCAAACTAATTCCCAATTATGTGCCAGCCCTATTCAATATCGCCTATATCAAGGCATCTATGGGCAGTTATAGCGAAGCAATAGAATACTACAATAAAGTATTGACACTGGAGCCAACACTAGGTTCCGCCTACTTCAATAGAGGGCTTTGCTATTATGCTATTGGAGAGAAGCAACTAGGGGATAATGATCTTAGCCAGGCAGGAGCTTTGGGCTATTTCAAAGCTTACTCCATCATCAAGAGGATGAAGTAGGTCTTGCCCATTGAATTGAAAAAGAGAAGGATTATCAAGATGAGTAAAGAATCATCCATCATATACCAACAACTTACTGATCAACTCGGAGAGGAACTCCTCGCCACCATCGCAATGGCAGCAGATGCAGTGCAACAAGAGGTGCGAATAGTAGGAGGTGCCGTGCGAGACCTTATTCTCAAAGGTGAGCTCAAGCAAGACCTCGACTTTGTAACCCTCGGCAGTGGCATCCACCTTGCCAAAGAGCTTGCAGATCGCCTTGGTAAGGGTGCCAAACTATCCGTATTCAAGTCGTTCGGCACCGCCCAGATACATTGGCATGGTCTAGACCTAGAGTTTGTAGGCGCTCGAAAAGAGAGCTACCGCCAAGATAGTCGCAAGCCCATCGTAGAGAAGGCGACCTTTGAGGAAGACGAAGCAAGGCGCGACTTCACCATCAATGCCCTCTCCATCACACTCAATGGAGCGAACCGTGGCACTCTGCACGATCCTTTTGGTGGCATTGCCGACCTGCAGAATGGCGTGATCCGTACACCACTTGATCCCGACCAGACCTTTTCCGACGATCCACTCCGTATGATGCGAGCAGTACGCTTTGCTAGCCAGCTCAACTTTCAGGTGTGTGACGAAGCTTTTGCTTCTATCCGCCAAAATGCCAAGCGACTTAGACCGCCAGTCGTCTCCATAGAACGCGTGACCACAGAGTTCATGAAAATCATCGACTCACCCAAGCCCTCCATAGGGCTAGGGCTTATGCAGAGGACAGGACTGATGGAGCAGTATCTGCCAGAGGTAACAGCGCTCAAAGGAGCCGAGACGAAAGAAGGCATCGGTCATAAAAACAACTTCGCGCACACCATCATTGTGGTCGATAACGTAGCCAAAGTGAGCGACAATAGTTACCTGCGCCTGGCCGCCCTCTTTCACGATATTGGGAAGCCCATCACCAAGCGCTTCGAGTCGGGTATCGGATGGAGCTTCCACAACCACGACTACGTTGGGCAGAAGATGCTACCCAGAATTTTCCGTCGCATCAAGCTACCGTTGGGAGAGCGATTAGAGTACATCCGAAAGCTTGTTCGCCTACACATGCGACCAGCCCAGCTCGCCGATGAAGGGGTGACCGACTCCGCCATCCGTCGCCTTCTCTTCGAAGCGGGAGATGATATCGATGACTTGATGACCCTCTGTGAGTGCGATCTGACCAGTAAAAACCCGGCGAAGGTGCAGAAGTATCTACAGAACTTCGCCCTAGTGCGAGAGAAGTTAGTAGAAATAGAAGAGAAAGACCGCATCCGCAATTTTCAGCCACCCGTCAGTGGCAATGATATCATGCATATCTACCAGCTCAGCCCACGGAGAGAGCTGGGCTTAATCAAAGAGCAAATCAAGGATGCCATACTCGATGGAGTGATTCCCAATGAGAGAGAGGCAGCACTAGAATATATGTACAAGCTCGTGGAGGAGCAATTTCCAGAGTTCAAAGTAGTCAATAGATTAGAGGCATAAGATATGAAGAAGAGTGAAATATCCCAGCTAAAGTTCAAGTCATGGGGCTATATAATAGGCGTTGTACTGCTATTTTTAGTTATCTCCGTTGCCTACTTTACCCCCGCAGCATTTGAGGGCAGAGTGCTCTTCCAAGCCGATGGTGCAGCCGCTGCAGGTACTGGCCGTGATGTGGTAGAGTACAAGGCCGAGACCGGCGAACGCTCATACTGGACTGGCAGTCTCTTCGGCGGTATGCCCACCTACCAAATCTCCCCATCCTACCCCTCAGCCGAAGGGATCAAAGTAGCCCAAAACCTCTACCGCCTTCGTCTACCATTCCTCAACTTCCTTCCTGGGGATAGCTACCTCATATTCATGCTACTCATAGGCTTTTATATCTTTATGCGTAGCTGGGGTCTCAAGCGACTGCTCTCTATTGGAGGAGCCATTATGTGGGCCTTCTCCAGCTACTTTCTCATCCTGATTGATGCAGGACACATTTGGAAACTCCTAGCCCTCACCTATATTCCACCCACTATTGCCGGACTAGTATTGGTCTATCACCGACGGAAGTACCTCCTCGGCTTCTTCGTCACAGGACTCTTCACTGCCCTTCAGATCTACTCCAATCACATACAGATGAGCTACTACTTCGCCTTCGTGATGGGAGCAATGGTAGTGGCGTGGGGCATTGAAGCAGCACGCAAGAAAGAGTGGTCGCACTTCGCCAAAGCCACAGGAATAGTGGTTGCGGCGGGG
>USJF01000073.1 GCA_900554935.1 uncultured Porphyromonas sp. | reverse complement strand
AGGAACTCACTCAGATTATGATTACTACACTGGCAAAGAGTGGTAAAAACGAAGCGGTGAGCACCCAGATATTGGAGTACGCGGAGGAGGAGGGAAGTGACCCTGTTGCCGTGCAGTCGCTACTTACTACCGCTCGGAGCTATAGCAACGACCTCACCAAGCTACTCCCAATACTCATCGAGACGGAGCTAAAGCTACAGCAGATCTACAGCGAAGAGGATCGCTTCTCTCTCGCTGCGGCCAATGACTATCTACTGCTCTCGGATACGATCCAAGCTGAGCAGATATTCGCTCAACTGGTGGAGAAAGGCACTGAGCTCCCCTCGCCTTACTATTACTTCATTGAGAAGTACGCTCAGAAGGAGGATCCTGATCAGATCGAGAGGGTTACTACCCAAGGGCTGAAGGTGATCCCACACGATGGGACGCTCAATCTCTACTCTATCCTCGTCGCTTTCAATAAGGAGGATACTATCGCGCTCGATCAGAGGATCGATCACGCCCTGGAGGTGGTGGAGGAGGGGGATCCGATGTATGGGCAGATAGCTCTCATTAAGGCCGATTATATCCAAGACAGCGATTGGACAACTTCTGCCAAATACTACGAGATAGCTGTGGCAGCAGGTATCCCCGCCGCCTACAATAACTACGCCTATGGGCTCACTACACACGGTACGCCGGAGGACCTAAATAGAGCGGAGGAGATGGCACGTAAAGCGATGCAAAGTGATAGCGACAATGCCTCGTTTCTAGATACCTATGCTTGGGTGCTTTACCTCAAGAAGGCTTATCCGCTTGCCAAGATATACATGGAGCGAGCAATCAGTAAGATGGAGGCACCCGATCCTGTCTACTACCAGCATTACGCTGATATTCTATTGGCTTTAGGTGAGTATGATGAAGCGTTGCAGGCACTCCGCAAAGCCTTAGAGGCAGGGGGCGATGTCCCCACTATTGAGAAGAAAATAGAGACGATTGTCCACCAGCGGGACCAAAAGAGCAAAGAGAAAGATGAGACTACGAAATAACTACCTCCCCAGCTGCCTACTCCTCTGCTGTTCGCTCCTACTGCTCTTTTCCAGTTGTGGCAGCTCGCGCAAGGTAATTCAGCAGGTTGCAGGGGGCTACCCTCACCTTACCAAGTCGCAGTTTATAGAGCTTTATAGCCAGAAGCAGGACTATCCCTCTATCGCTGCACGTGGGAGGATCTCATTTAATATAGAGTTCTCAGAGTCTCATTTCAATCTCAATAACATCGGCCTACGGTGGTACCAATCCCCTGGGAAAGGCTTTGAGCTTTCTATTCGTCCTTTGGGCTTTATGGAAGCAGGACGATTGACCGTTGCGAGTGACACTCTTTTGGCACTCGACCGCTTCAATAAGTACTACTTCCTACAGAAGGAGGCGCGCCGAATGCTCTCCAATCAATTGCCTATCCCTGGCATCGATCCTATGATCCTGCAGGCTATGGTGGAGAATAAACCTTTTAACTTCGTGGAGATAGGCCCCTCTGCCCTCCGAAGGATGGAGATGAAGCAGACCCCAGAGGGCTACCTTTTCGCTACCCAGCTACGTCCCGGTGGTAATAAAATCCAACTCCTCTTCGACACCTCACTCAGCCTCACTTTGGCTACTATTATCGTGCCAGGCAAAGGGGAGCTACAGGTGATCTACGACCGCTTTGTCCACCTCCGTATGGGGCAGGAGATGCGTCCTCTGCCTACGCTTATAGAAATAGAGTTTAAGGGCAATGCCGACCAATATGGCTTCATTCGCTTTGATCTACAAGATATGGAGGAAGCTAAGCCACGTACATGGGAGGTCACCCCACCGACAGGGTATGAGAGGGTCACCCTACAGGATATTTACAAGATGATTCAATCACTCCAATAAGATATGAATAGAGCTGGTCACCTACTGATTCGTTGCATGGTAGCTTTACTACTAGTAGGGCTACTGCCAAGCTACGCCACCGCACAGCAAAAGTCTAAAGAGGTACAAAAGCTGGAGGCTCGACGCAAGCAGATACAGGCTGAGATAGCACGTGTGGATAAAGCGCTACAGCAAGCTGCCTCCTCTGCTAAGGAGCAGCTGCAACATCTCTCTCTCCTTGATGGTCAGATCAAGGACCGACAAGAGCTGATCACCACGCTCGAGGCGGAGGTGCACGAGACGGACCAGCAGCTATTTACTCTGGAGCAAGAGCTCAATCGCCTTCAGACGCAGTTCGATAAGCGTCAGGAGGCCTACGTCCAATCGCTCCGAGCTCTTCAGCGTGGCAATAATGTCAAGGACCAACTCTTATTTATCCTCTCTGCCAAAGACTTCGCACAAGGAATGCGACGAGCTAGATACCTACGGGAGTACGCCACCTGGCAGAGGCAAGAGGGGGAGAAGTTGAAGGCTCTACGCCAAGAGATTGATGAGCAAAGAGCGGAACTGGAGCAAAATCGACAGCAGAAGGCGATCCTCCTACAGAGCCGTGAAGAGGAACACCGAAAGCTAGAGCAAGATAAGCAAAGGGTGCAGACTAAGGTAAATGCACTCAAAGGGGAGGAGAAGAAGTTACGGCAAGAGCTAGCCAAGCAACGCCGACAAGCACAAGCCCTCAATAGGCAGATCGAAGCGCAGATAGCCAAGGAGATACGAGAGGCAGAGGAGGCAAGGCGGAAGGCGGAAGCAGCGAAGCAAAAGGGTAAATCTTCCCCTTCTACCACCCAACGAAGAGCGAAGAGCAAAGGCGGGTATGCCATGACGGAAGCAGAGACGAAACTCTCCTCTAAGTTTGAGGACAATCGCGGTCGTCTCCCTATGCCTATCTCCGGTAACGGACGGATTGTAGGGCACTACGGTATACAGCAATATGCCCGATTGAAGCACGTGCAGATCGATAATAACGGCATCGATATCCAGGGTGCCCCAGGAGCCAAAGCAAGAGCAGTCTTCGATGGCGAAGTAACTTCAATCTTTGTGGTAGAGGGTTTCAATACCAACGTAATCGTCCGTCACGGCAATTACCTCACCGTCTATAGCAACCTCACAGAGGTCTACGTCTCCAAGGGGTCCAAGGTCAAAACAGGGCAAGAGATCGGTAAGATCTACTCCGACCCTGAGCTAGGAGGAGCCACCAAACTCCACTTCCAAGTCTGGAAAGAACGAACCAAACTCAATCCCGAGCAGTGGATAAGACGATGAAGATTTACCACCATATAGAGGAGATAGAGACTTCAGGGAAGCCGATCGTTGCCACCATCGGACTATTCGATGGGCTACACAAAGGGCACCAATACCTCATCAAGGCAGCCCAGGAGATGGCACACCGCCTCTCCGCCGATTGCCTTGTGGTCACAATGGACCAGCACCCACTTGCCCTTCTCCGCCCCGACCTTCCTCGCCCCCATACCCTCTGCTCACTTGATCAAAAAGAGCGGCTCATCGCCCACCTAGGGATTAAGCATCTCCTTATCCTACCCTTTACCAAAGAGCTCGCCGCCCTCACCGCCACACAGTTTATCCAACCCCTCATAGAGCGAGGACTCATCGGCATGAAGCTCGGCTACGACAATCGCTTCGGCCGAAAAGAGATACCCCCACTCACCACACCGCAGTTCGATCATCAGCTCACACAGCTAGGGCTACAGATAGAGCGCGTCACCCCCCTTCAGATTGGAGAGACAGTCGTTAGCTCCTCACGCATCAGAGCCGCGATCGCCCAAAACGACCTACCCACCGCCGAGACCCTCCTAGGCCGTCCTTTCAGCATCACCGGCAGAGTGAAATCAGGCCGGCAGATAGGCCGCACCATAGGCTTCCCTACCGCCAACCTCATCCCCTTCGATCCCTCCCTCACACTCCCCGAAGAGGGCGTCTACATCTCCGAGGTGCGACACGGCGACCACATCTACCCAGCCATGTCATACTACGGCTCCACCCCCACCATCACCCCCGAAGGCATCCCCCTCAAGAGGATAGAGGCCTACCTTCTCGACTTCCAAGGCGACCTCTACGGCCAAGAGATCGAAGTCGCCTTCAGAGCCTTCATACGCGCCGATCAGAAATTCGACTCCCTCCAAGAGCTACAAGCACAGCTCCAAAACGACCTCACCACCACCCGCACCTTCTTCACCCAACACCCCCTCACCCTACAATGATTATATATATGAGCGAAAAGAAGATAGACATCAAAAAGGCAATACAGAGCAAATACAAAGGCTACCTCCCAGGCTTTCTCTACCGCTGGATCCAACGCCTCATCCACGAAGACGAGCTCAATCAGATGATGGAGCTACAGCACGAAGTCGGAGGCGTCGCCATGGGACAAAAGATCATTGACTACCTCGGCATCACCTGCGAGATTATCGGGGCAGAACGCCTACCCAAGCCAGAGGAGCGCACACTCTTCGTTAGCAACCACCCCCTCGGCGGTGCCGACGGCGTCATCTACGCCGCCCTCCTCGGCGCCCACTACGAGGGCCAGCTCCGGATAATGGTCAACGATGTCCTCATGAACGTCTACCAGTTCCAAGACATCTTCCTACCCATCAATAAATATGGCCAACAGGCACGCCAATCAATCCAATTGATCAACCAAGCCCTCGAAAGCCACCTACAGCTACTCACCTTCCCCGCAGGCCTCTGCAGCCGTATGAATAAGGAAGGGCAAGTCCGCGATACTGAGTGGCTCCCCAGCTTCGTCCGAATGGCAGTCCAGCACCAGCGACAGATCGTGCCCCTCTACTTCGAAGGCCAAAACAGCCCACGCTTCTACCGTTGGGCAAAGCTAAGAGCCCGAAGCGGATGGAAATTCAATGCCGAATTGATCCTACTCCCCAGCGAATTGATCCGCGCCAAAGGGAAGCACTACCGCATCTACGTAGGCGACCCTATCCCCTACCCCACACTCCCATCACCCAAAGAGGCACCCGCATTCGCCCAACACCTTAGAGATAGCCTCTACAGCTACCCACAAAAGTATAGCCAATTATGAGACAAAACAACATCATACCACCCATCGACCCTCGAATCATACGTAGCGAGCTACACGAGCAGCTCATGCTACGCAAAACCAATAGAGCCAAAAACGAGCTCTATACCTTCCACGCCAACGAAGCACCCAATACCATGCTCGAGATAGGTCGTCTCCGCGAAGAAGCCTTCAGAGCAGGCGGAGGTGGCACCGGCAAAGCCGCCGATATCGACGAGCTGGACCTCCGCCCCAATGGCTACCAGCAGCTAGTCGTCTGGGACCCCGAAGCACAGCAGATCCTCGGCGGATACCGATACATCCTCTGCAAAAACGCCATAGAGCAACAGCCCGATGGCACCTACCACACACACCTCTCCAGCGGAGAGATATTCAAGTTCGACCCACTATTTATTAAGGAGTACCTACCCAAAACCATAGAGCTCGGCCGGAGCTTCGTCACCGTAGAAAACCAAAATACCGCCCTAGGTGGTACTAAGAGCCGACTGCCACGCTCCATCTTTACCCTCGACACCCTCTGGGACGGCCTCGGCGCCCTCATGCTCCTACACGACGATTGCCAGTACTTCTTCGGCAAAGTCACCATGTACCAGAGCTACAATACCAAAGCTCGCGACCTCATCTACTACTACCTCGATACCTACTTCACCCCCAAGCTACCACTCGTCACCAGCAAATACCCCATAGAGTACCATACACCCATAGAGCAGCTACGACAGATCATCATAGGGCAAGACCACAAGAAAGACTACAAGAGCATGAGCCACGCCATACGAGAGATGGGCACCACCATCCCCCCACTCGTCAATACCTACATAGGTCTCTCAGAGGCTCTGATGGTATTTGGCTCCAGCTACAACCCCTTCTTCGGAGATGTCCTCGAGACCGCCATCATGATCCCCATGGAGGAGATCACACCAGAGAAAAAGAAGCGACACATCAATAGCTTCCTCCGCGACGCTCCCCGGACCCTCTCCGGGCGTGTGCTACAGCGAATCAAGCAGCGCCTCCTACGGCTCAATCGCCATCACGAGCCAGAGTCCGACCAACCAAAGCAAGGCCTACTTCCCCACCTATAACCCTCACCCTCACCACTATACATCAATATATATATAGGTATTACAATATGACAATCAATCAAATTCAAGACGAGATCATCGCCGACTTCTCCCTCCTCGACGATTGGATGGATCGATACGAGATGATCATAGAGATGGGCAACGAACTAAGCCCAATGCCCGAAAGCGAGAAAACCCCACAGCACCTCATCGAGGGATGCCAGAGCAGAGTATGGATCTCAGGTCACCTAGACACCGACCACCGCCTACAGCTACAAAGCCGATAGCGATGCCGTCATCGTCAAAGGCATCATCGCCATGCTCCTGAGAGTGCTCAGCGGACAGACACCTGCCGACATCCTACAGGCCGACCTCTACTTCATCGATAAGATAGGTCTCAAAGAGCACCTCTCCCCCACACGCTCCAACGGCCTCCTTAGCATGGTCCGCCACATCAAGCTCCTCGCCTCCACCCTCCAGTAACACGCCCCTCCCCCCCGCCATCCCAGCACCCGGCAGGGTGCCACTCAGCT
>USJF01000072.1 GCA_900554935.1 uncultured Porphyromonas sp. | reverse complement strand
CCAATGGATATATCGTGTTTTCTTCATACTACCTCGTTAATTCTTAAGAAATGGTTTGCGATACACTTTATTGTTGGCTTCTACCACTAAGGTATAGCGACCTACTGGGAGGCCTGTGGTATTGACCCTAAGATGTCGATCAGCGCTCTCTCTGACCGTGACGAACCTCTCAAGGGCCACTAACGCTGTAGGGGTCTCGAACTTAATGCGTGCGGTATTGACTTCGTCGCTTAGCTCTATGGTGAGGTGGTCGTAACAGGGAATAGGATAAGCCTTATAGACCAACTCATCGGGAACGATACTCAGGCTGATAGGTAAGCGCACGAAGTCTCCCTGTGGGTCGGTTGCGGTGACTTCGATATGTGCTTTGCCTATCTGTAGAGCTGTGAGCTTTAGTTCTTCGCCCTGTAGATCAATACCTAATAATTGGGGTGTAAAGCTCTTTACAGAGTAGGTAAGATGACCACCTTCGGGATCGTGGAATAGCTGCTTGAGACTAAGGGAGGTCGAGGCACCTATACCTTTCAAGGAAAGTGGCTTAGGCTGATGTAGCACTTGAGGTGCTTCGTTGGCCTTTACTTCGTAGGGCACTGTGACGATGGTTTCCGAAAAACCATCGGTGACAGCAACGAGTAAGCTGTACTTTCCTACCCCTTTTAGACGTCGGAAGGTGAGCTGAATGGTATTATCAACACGCTTACTCATTACTGAATGGGTATCTCCTCGTAGCTGGTAGTGCCAATCATGTCCATCCGGATCCTGCACCTCTAGCTGAAGTACTATGGGTGTAGCATCTGTTAGTAATACATTTTTTACGCCTTTGATGATTGGCTGATGATTGGCTTTGGTTGTACTGGCAAAGTAGATAGGATCGGAGCGGTAACCCCAGCGATCTATTGCTACGATTGCCAACTGGTACTCTTGATGGAGCTTTAGCCCAGTAAGCGTGTACTCAACTTTATCCCCAGCTTTGTACTTCGCAGCAGATATCTTTGTCGATGCTCCATCGGTGAGCAGCTTGGATGGGCTGTTCAACTTTAAGTCGCTATAATAAAGCTGATAATAAAGAGCTGACCCATCATCTTCATCGGTAACTGCATCAAAGTGCAGAGTAAGAGTATCGAACCCTTCATCGACTTTGACTGTCTTGACCTTTTCAGGCATCTTCTGTCTATCTACAGCGAGGGCCTTAGTGGCATCAATGTATCCAGCGCCTAGCTTTCCACGATACTGTGGATTGAGCTCATTGATATCGTAGGGGCGAAGAGAATTGAGCAGTCTCTGCATCAATTCTGTATTTGTAAAGCCTTTCCCTCCAAATTTGGAAGTAATCAGTGCCGCTACGCCGGTGACAAGTGGTGCTGCCATTGAGGTACCCTGCATATAGCCGTAAAGGTTATCAGCAATGGTACTGAGGATAAAAGCAGATGGATTGCCAAAGAGATAGTCTCCACCTGGGGCAGAGATATCGACCCATTCTCCGTGATTGGAGTAGATGGCTCGCTTGCCAGTAGGACCATTAGACCCTACTGCGATTACTCGCTTATAGGCTGGTGGCATATAGTAGTACTCTTTATTGTCATTACCAGCTGAAAAGATAGCTACCCCACCCTTCATTGGAGAGGTGGGCAACTGCTCTCCAGTAACAGGATCGCAACCGGCATTATCAATGAAGTAATCAATAGCCACTTTATAGGAGCGTGGAATCGCATCGGGATCGGGACCACCACCCATTCCCCAAGAGTTGTTGGAGATAACGGCTCCATGGTCGGCAGCATACACAAATGCATTGGGTGCGGCACGAAGATTGGCTACATCGGAGATAATCTCACAGCTCATAATCCTTACGCCACTTCCTCGGGTACCATCGCCACCGGCAACACCTGCAATACCAATCCCATTATTTCGTGTGGCAGCAATGACTCCAGCTACATGGGTACCGTGATCGTCTGGTGTGATTTCACTTCGCTCTTTACTGAAGTTATAGCCGTGAAGATCATTGAGCTTCTGACTAGGATTGGGATTGGTCCATATATTATCGACCAGGTCGGGGTGATCTATCTGAACTCCTCCATCAAGAACCGCAACCACTACGTTATTTGATCCAGTCTCTTCTTTCCAGGCATCGAGTACGTTGATATCAAAACCTGGGGTAAAGGTACTTTCCTGACCTGTATTGTATAGATACCATTGGTCATTAAAGCGAGGGTCATTGGGGATGGTGGAAGTTCGATCGTCTTCTGCACGCAATGTGGCGACAGCACTTTCTCTCACCTTTACTACGTTGGTCTTGGGAAGGGTAACCACAGGGATCGCCTCGGCGTAGGTGATACCCTCAAGGTTTTGCACCTCTTCTATAGCTCTGAGTAGAGCTCGTGTAGAAGAGCCTTTACTAGTATGTTCAGATAGTACGACGTCGAACCACAAGTGTAGTCCAGCTCGTCTATGGCGCTCTTGATAGGCACCTTCGCCTTCATCAAAAAGAGGGATAATATCTACGGCACCTATCCGATCCATAAAGGCTTGCAACTGGGGACTCTGAGAGCGAAGTGTGCCTTGCTTGAGAATGTTGGCCAACTCTTCACTTACCTCAATCCGGAAGCTATTTTGCGCATAGCCATCCATCAATTCATCAGAATTGTGCAGGGCTTCATTCTCCTTCTCAACTGGCTGTGAATCACCTCTACCTAACTGGGTGCATGCGGTGCCACTTGCAATGATTAGCACTGCAGCACTGGTAAGTAGGCAAAGAGTTTGGAATTTTATCTTTTTCATAGCCATATTAGTTATCACCATCGCTGAGTGGTACATACATCATTATCACAAGTGGTTGCCCTGAGAGTACCGTGGCAAAAGAGGTAACACGCGCACTCACAGCTAGCTTTCTAGCACGATTGATATAAAAGCGCTCCCAGATATCGCCAGTTTGACGTATCTCGGTAAAGCCTTCCTTGGTAAGTAGGGCCTTGAATTCGTCGGTCATTCTGAAGGAGCCTTTTGCTGGTGAATAGAAGCACTTGCTGATATCGTATGTGAATATACGCATATTGGCTAATTTTCCATCGGCAAATACGTAATCACGTGCGATATAGGTTTTATCGAGTACGTTGAAGAAGTGATAATTATCATCGGGCTTTGAATTGGTGGTTGAATAGGTACCTCCATGTGTCGATTCCCAAGCGATAACTTCTTGCTGTGTGATCCCTAAATGACCAATACCATCGGGAAGTTTATCAAACGTGGGCATAGGACCGGGCTGACGCTTAAGCACGTTGAAGACAGCCTTAGGCTCTACCCCTGGCATTCCATAGACTAGATTGGCAAAAATCTCGTACTTAGTGCCATTGTGCAGGGTATTCTTGATGAATACTCTCTCCATACCACTATCGGCTTTATACTCAAAGCCTGCTGACTCGAGTAGCTTGGTAAATTCCTCTGAAAGCATCCTTTCGGGAGTAGTACACTGCATAACTACTTCACGAAGATTGCGACGGTCGAAACTATACTTAATCTCGTAAAAGAGCGGGCTTTTGGTATGATAAGTATGAGCTCCGCCCGAGAGATAACTAGCATTCTGTACCACACGACTATGGCGTGCCTCTTCGAAGTCTTTTACATCCTCCTTTGTGGACTCTGGTGTAAGATAGGGGAGGATAAAGTAAAGAGCTCCTTCTTGCTTTACTTGTAGCTGAATGGTTTGGTCTTTAGTGCGCACGAAAAGGATTGCAGTACGTGGCTCTTGAGTATTATTCTCCTCTATATTCAAGAGCAAAGTACTCTCAAGTGGCACTTTCTCTGCCTTGAGCCATGTCGCATCCACTGTCTCAAACTCCCACTTAGGATCCGCAGTAAGCACCTTTATCTCTCTTGTAGTTGCAAATGGATTCTGCTGTATCTGCAAAAGATTCTCAGTCTCCGTGGCATGTAATCCATCCCCCATAAGGCTAAGCGAGGTTTTACCTGCAGCTTGGGTTACATCTACCTTCTGAGTCAGACCAGCAGCGGTGATGAGTACAGTAGTCTTGCGATCATCAAAACTATCATTGGGGGCCGCCTTTAAAATAAGCTTATTGGGTCTCTGAAGTACCTCTAACCACGAATCGGATGTAGTAGCAATCCACTCAGTTTGGTTGGTCTGAATCGCCACCTCCTTTGTACCTCCAGCTATAGGGAAATCAATCGTAGCATAGTCACCTAGCTCTAATACTGCCGGTGGTATAATCTCCTGCTGGCAACCTAAGAGTAACAATGCAAAAACTGCTATATATAATATTGTATTGATTTTCTTCATCATGGCTAGCTTCTTTTCTTGGTAGTGAACTTATGATAAATAACTTCGGAAGTGATACCATCATCATCAAAACCGAAGAGGACAATCCAGTAATTAAAGCCTGGAAGCATCTTCTCGTACTTGGGGGCATCTACACTTTCTGGCGAGATAATATACTTTCCTTTTGTGAAGATGGTTTGTTCCCCAATAAGCTTCCATGCACCTACTTCCTTAAGATCATCTCGCTTAGAATAAAACTTACCATAGTTGTCTCGTACAATTGCCACTACGTATTGTAGATCGTTATTTGAAGGGGTAATTGAAGCAATAATACCATTGGTAAGGACATCCTCAACATCTATCTTAAAGGTAAGACCTTTCTTCTTCTGCTCTGGAGTTTTGAAAGTAGTAGAAGCTATCTCACTGGTACGCTGACCATCTAAGTTAAGTCCATAAGCATAAAAGACATACTCTGTATTTGGCTTTAGGTTTGTTTGACCCACCTCTTTCGTTGGAAGGTCTTTCTTCGCACCTTTCACCAAAAATATACTGAGTGATTGTGTCCAATCTCCGCCTTGTGACCCAAAATACATCTTGTCGGACTCAAAAACACCTTCAGGACCCTTACTATCCCACAACTCTTTTTCTGTAACTGCGGTATAGTAAGTCATATCATCCTCAGAAGGAGTTACATCAAATAAAGCATTGATGGCTTTGATATTATGTACATTGAATTGGAATGTGAGGTTTTTCACTGGCTCAGTTACACTAACCATACATTTTGCAGAAACGCCACTATGAGTAGCAGTAATAACGACATCACCAGCTGAAAGAGCTGTAACCACTCCATTCTCAACTTTCGCCACATTGGGCTCTGAAGACTCCCAAATAATCTTGGAAGGGTCTAGCACCGTTGGTTCGAGCTTGGCAGTAAGGGTAAAGCTCTCTCCTACCACAAGGGCATGTGTCTGCTCGCTGAGAGAAATCTTAACCTCTACAGATGGAGGAGTTACGGCACCACTCCCGCTTTTTGGAATCATAAACCGTTGCCCCTTAAAGTAAATGATCACGTGAGTCTCGGTCTCTTGAATATCAAGCCCACTATCTTCTGCATTGGAAGTAGCCTTAACCGGAGCGCCATCGGCAGTCTGAATAAGATGCCAGCTCTTACCATCAAGACTATATTCCCAATATCCCTTGTTACTTACCCTTAGGATAGGCGTAACACCAGAGACTCCATCAACGCCCTGAGCTTTGATCTTTTTGCCATTGGGATCATACATCCACTCACCATTGACAGTCCAATAATAGGTATTATCAGTCTTATCGAGCTTAACACCTATGTCAGAACTGATACCATTCTTGCCATGTAAAAGTTTCAACTCACTACCATCTGAAAAACTGAGAAGATAGCCAGTTCCATCATCTAGTGGACGATAATCGACGACATTTTTCTGTTTAGCTTGTGCTGCTAAAAGTTCTTTAAGCGCTACAATCTCTTGATTGGCTACGGTGGTATGTTGCTCTACTTTAGAAAGTCGAGACTCATGATCATCAAGTCTCCGACGAAGTTCGTCTAGAGCAGGATTGGTACAACTTTGTACCAATAACATTGGCAGTAACACCGCCATAATTTTAAAGATGGACTTTTTCATAATTAATACTATCTTGTTCATTGCTTTATTGTTAGCGTTAAGCATAGAAGCCTACCACACTAACACTTACGACACTTATATTACGACACTTATCACTCATTACCGAAACCTCAACGACTATAGTCTATCTCCATGGCTTGATTCCAATAAAGTTCAAATATGGTACGAAGAGCTTTATAAAATGCTGGATGCTCAACAATCAGAGCCGTCATATTTGGTTCATCAATAGCAGGGTCTGAAAGTGGTAGCATAACTGTATGACAACCAAAAAGCGATAACTTAAAAGGTAGCTCCTTAGTCATTCTTGCTTTTACCCCTAGATCGTGGTTCTTTGTATGAAAATAATTGTCTCCTGACTGCTCAATTTCAGACTGCTCATAAATAACAGATATATTCACCCCGCTAGCAATTAACTCCGAATTGGCATCAGCTTCCTTAAAAGCCTCTTCATCGGGCATCGCATAGTCACCTTTACTCATCTCCAAAATCTCACCCTTTGCATTCTTCCTAAGATGATTATAAACTTGAATAATTTCCTCTCCTCCTTTGAGGACCTCAATAAATTCATAATCGCTGAGACGAGTTGAACTATTAGTATACAGAGACTGCATCCGTTCACCTAACTTATTACTAAGTTCCTCTAGCTCATTTAAACGCTGTCTCTCTGGGCGCATCAATGCCTCTAAAGCCAACTTAGGCTCCATAGCACTATAGGTCTGTGCCCCACTTCCGCTCTGACCTG
>USJF01000071.1 GCA_900554935.1 uncultured Porphyromonas sp. | reverse complement strand
CCTCCTCCGACAGCTCATCGATGATATCACATATCTTTGTGGCATCCAATTGATAAATCTCCAGCCTCTGAACCGCCAAACAGCGAGCATCATTCGGGCGCTCCTCCTGCTCAATATGTGCCACATTGTCCCGAAGTAGCTGCATCAATGATCTACCTATCCCTCTCAGTATCTCACACCTCTGTGGGTCATCACTACCCTCTTTGTAGTAATAAGTAAGGTACTTATAAGTCTCTTCTAGCTGACTAAGCTTTTCGCCCTCTACCAGTGGCAACGACCGCATATCCTGCAGTACCATACCATACAGACCCTCAAGGGTCTTACTCACATGCCACCGTACTCTAGGCGGATAGTACTCCTCCTCACCATATTCCGATCGAGAGATCTCTCTTTCCTTCATCATTACGCTCCTTTCATTATCCCCATCGGGTCCACAATCACCAATACTGCCGCGGCCAGTAGCAACAGCCCCACAATAACCATCGTAATCCTCGCACCACCCCACCCTATCTTTTTGGTGAGGAAGCCGTAGGAGCGACTATCGAAAAACCAGCGGCTACCCCTCACACCTACCCATAAGGCCATAAGCCCGGGGAAGACAAACATAAGCCCTAAAGCGATATAGACAAGCTCGGCTTTCGTCATTATCTAGGATCGTAGATAAAAGGGTCATCGACACCTAAGAGCGAGAGCCTACGATGGTCGCCCTCCAACTCTATCCTAAGGCGCACCACCTCGTCGGGTAGGAAAGGGGTAAAGAGTGCCGGCCACTCTACAAAGCAGTAATAGCCACTGTTGAGATAGTCGGTAGCCCCGATATTTTGCAAGTCTTCGTGCGTCTCGAGGCGGTAGGCATCGAAGTGGTAGACCGGATCGCCACTCTCGGTATGATACTCATTGACGATGGCAAAGGTAGGGCTACTCGTCACCTCATCCACCCCTAGCTCACTAGCCAGCTCCTTGATGAGCGTAGTCTTGCCCGCACCCATAGGCGCATCAAAAAGCCATACTGGCGAATCCCCTAGCTCCTTCAGTAGGAACCGGGCCACTTCAGGCACCTGATCCAACTGATACTCTATACTCTTTCCCTCACCCCACTCTATCTGTTTTGTATTCATAATATCCTTCATTATTATCAAACAAAAATACCCATTTCCACACCAATAGACAAACATCGCACTGAATTGATAAGTTGCCCGACGCTTCACAGAAGGTCATAAGGGATTTGCACCCTATGTAGAGAACAAAGCAATCATCGAGTTCGAAACTCCACGATCACTCAGTTCGAAACTCCACGATCGCTTAGTTACAAACTCGACAATCGCTTAGTTACAAACTCGACAATCGCTTAGTTACAAACTCGACAAACCGATTGTATACAGTATTGAATTACAGCACGTTATAAAGGCCCCACGAATAGCCTATACCTTACCATTTATCCGACCCGCAAGGGTTGCGGGGGTATAATGGGAAGAGCAGAAAATTTGCATATCTGCAATCTTTTTCGTATCTTTACATTGCAAGAAAAAGATAAAAGTAAAAAAGAGAGGTCCACACCTTTATTTCTAAGAATACTTGCAAGCATACCAAGGTGAAACCTCAGAAATTTAAAACGTTAAGATTATAGGAGATTAAAACATGAACGTAATTGACACAACCGGGATAAAGGAAGAAAATGCAAAGAAGATGGTGAAGGCTCTGAATGGCTACCTCGCTAATCTTCATGTACACTACTCAAACCTTCGTGGTTTCCACTGGCATATAGAAGGCATCAATTTCTTTGGCATGCACGCAAAGCTAGAAGAGCTCTACGATGAAGCATTTGAGCAGATTGATGCTGTGGCAGAGCGCATTCTAATGCTAGATGGCACGCCCGTACGCATATTCAGCGATATTGAAAAGAGTGCTACTATCAAGGAAACAGAGGTAGTGAAGGACGACAAGAAGATCATTAAGCACCTACTGGATGCTTTCAAGATCCTCATCGAGCAGGAAAGAGAAATCATCGCACTTTCAGATGAAATCGGTGACGTGACTACAAATGACCTTATCACTGGACACCTCACCGCTCGCGAAAAGACTACTTGGATGTTCACTGCACTCACAAAGTAAGGCGACGAAGAGAAGTAGAGAGCAAGACTCTCGAAATATAAGCAATCAGAGACGTACTTTCCTCATTGGAGAGTGCGTCTCTTTTGATATGATGGGTTAGTCATACTTCTGTAATGAGAAATCTAATATTAACTCTCCCAAAACAGGCGTGTAAAGAGTGTTACAATCAAACGGTAATTGAAGTAAAACTGCGACCCGATCTCAGCGATTGCTTTGATAGGCACTTGAGCTACATCTCATCTTTTGCCCCCTTTTCACTATGATATCCACACGCCATCGTGTATATGCAACTCCTTGGGATTTTTCTTGATAATCAAGGCACCGTGACTAAAAGGACCTCGGAGAGGTCGGATTTGTCGTAGCCCACATTCGAGGCTCGCAGAGCAGATGAATGGGGGAAATAGGGCGACCAAAACCTACGACCCCTTGTGGGTCGGACAACCTATTCCAGAATTACACTCAATGGCTGTCCGACCCACAGGGGGGTGTATAATGGGAAGAGCGGGGAGAGTTGGGCTCTACTCATTTTATTTTTTCGACTTAGACTTTATGTACAAGAAGAAGACGCTCATTAAGAAGAACCACCCGGTAAGAATAATTACATAGCTAAATTTCATTTTCACATCATACAATACACTCATAAGCAATACTCCTATTACAGAGGTCACAATGGAGTATATGCACGCAAATAGCAATTGTTTACAGGTCATTTCTCTAAAGGATTTGTTTTGGATATCTCTTTTTTTGTCATTTCACTATTCTGTGATGGCACAACAGGTCGTCGAAAAAGGAGGGGTAGCTTTTGCTGACCACCTTGGGGGTGAGGATGGTTGTCTGGATATCGCTTTGGCTACTTCCCCAAACTGCAAAGGCCATCGCCACTCTGTGGTCGTTGTGCGGATGAATCACTACCTCTTTCGCCCCAATGGTTCGTGTACCTCTCCAGATAATGCGATCATCTGTAATCTCAATACCAATCACCCCATAGGGCTGGATATTTTCGATAAATGAGGTGATTCGGTCGCTCTCTTTATTTCGTAGCAATTGGATACCAGTGATCTCGAAAGGAATATCAAGGGCTACCGCTGTAAGGACAATAGGGAGGAATAGATCGAGGTTTTGCGAAAGATCTATCTCTATACGCTGGCTCTGGCAAGGCCCTATCCTATTGATCTGCACGCCATCACCACTCTCCTTTGTCTCAATGCCAAAGGGGCGATACAATTGGGCTACCGCTCTATCGGGCTGGGCACTCTCTAAGCTCAGCGCAGGGAAGGTGATCTGCTCGATCTGAGGATGGGTGGCAAGTAACTGGTACCAAAATGAGGCTGCACTCCAATCGCACTCTAAGGAGGAATTACTCGATCTGGAAAGTAGTGCCTTGGTGAGCTGTAGGTAGGAGTAGGAGGGACTATCGGGCGGGAAGTGGTAGGCTATCTCTGTGCCATAGGCTTCGTTGGAGAGCTCAATAGCTGAGAGGTACTGGCTACTGGCCCAGTGACTGGTGAGGGTGGTGGAGGTGACCTCTTTGGGGGGTGTAATCAGTAGGTAACCATCTGCTACCGATAGGTGGTAGCTCCCGCCTAGCTGTGTGATAAAGCTGAGGTCGTCCCTAGAAATACGCTCTATCAAACGTGGCGAACCGAGGAGTTTGGTGACGCCCGGTTGGAAGAGTGAGGTGATGATTAGGAAGCGAATGGCGGTGCCACTTTCGCCACATTGGATGTCGCAATCGGTCTGCTCTCGTCGCTGTGACAATTGGGTTACGGCATCGCAGAGTACCTTTAGGTCGTCGCAAAACAGAGCACCAGTCGCTCCCGAACCGATAAGGTCCGAAAGGGACTGGTGCTTGAGATAATGCCTTAAGATCTGCCTAGCAGCGACACTCTTGCTATAGGGCAACTCTACTTGGAGTTGGCTCGGAAAGCTGAGCGGTGGCAGTGGCAGAGCCATTGGGCGAGGACTTGGGTTACTTCAAGTGCTTGAGCAGGTCGCCTTCGAGCGAACTTGCACCGATGCGGAATAGCTTGTTGGTCATCCACTCTTTACCAAGCACGCCTTTCACGATGCAGAGATACTTGATGGCATCCTCAGTGGTACGTACTCCGCCAGAGACTTTGAAGCCTCGCTTCACGCCATACTTTTCGTGGTACTGCTTGAGCACTTGGCACATCACATAGGCTGCCTCTAGCGACGCCCCTGGATAGCCCTTACCAGTGGAGGTCTTGATGAAGTCGGCACCTGAGAAGAGGGCCAATATGCTGGCTCTCTGGATGCTCTCTGGGGTTTTTAGTGCGCCTGTCTCGAGGATTACTTTGAGGACCTTGCCTTTGGTCACTTCCCGTAGCTCCTCGATCTCGTCGGTAACGGCTTGGTAGTCTCCGCTTATGAAGTTGCCGAGATGCAGCACGATATCAATCTCGTCGGCACCATCAGCAAGGGCAAGGGAGGTCTCTGCTACTTTAACCTCCTGGAAGGTCTGTGAGCTGGGGAAGCCTCCTGATACGCAACAAACGTGCACATCCTCTACCATTAGGCTCTCTTTGACGGTCTTGGCGAAGTTGGGATAGACGCAGATGCTTGCCACGGGTGGAATGGTGGGGTTGGTATCGTCGAGGTCGTTGACGCTCTTGACGAAGTTGTATATTTGATCGGTATTATCCTCTGAACCAAGAGACGTGAGGTCTATGGTGCTATGGAGGAAGCTGATGGTATCATGGTTATTGAGTGCATCGTAGTGTGTATCGATCAATTTTTTTATCTCGGACTGGATCTCTTCTTCTTTCTGCACTGGTGCAAATACTGAAAATGCCTCTTCAAACTTGCTCTTACCTACATGCTTGTGTGGCTGTTGATTGTCTGATGTCATAAAACTTTACTTATATAGCTTGTTATTATTAATATGTCTATTTCGGTCGCGTTGACTCTTCTTCTCTATATTCTTTTTAATAGCCTCTGTAAGATCACAGCCAGTCTGATTGGCAATACAGGAGACGACCCAAAGGAGGTCGGCTAATTCATCGGCGAGATGCTCCTGAGTAATTTCTTCGCCGGACTTCTGGCTCTGCTCCCCGTAGAGGCGTGCCATCACACGAGCTACCTCTCCCACCTCCTCGGTGAGAATGGCCATATTGGTGAGTGGATCGAAGTAGCGAACGCCGTACTCTTTGATCCAAGTATCGACGGTGCTCTGTAGCTCTCTCAGTGTGGGGCTATTCATCTATTCTTACTATCTATAATTATGGTGACGGGCCCATCATTTTGGAGCGTCACTTGCATATCTTCCCCAAAGATACCCTTTTGTACTGGTTTACCCAAATTGTGGGCTAGGAGTTGGCAAAATTTATCATACATTGGGGAGGAGAGCTCTGGACGCTCTGCCTTGATGTAGCTAGGACGATTGCCTTTGCGGGTATCAGCAAGGAGGGTGAACTGGGAGACGCAGAGGATCTCGCCCTCCTTCTGTAGGATGCTCTCATTCATCACGCCATTGGCATCGTCAAAGATGCGGAGGTTGAGGCTCTTTTTGAGGATATACTGCAGGTCTTCTTCGCTATCCCCTACCTCTACGCCATGGAGGATGAGCATCCCTTTGCCGATCTCGCTGATGAGTGTCCCCCGCACTTCTACTTTGGCGTGTGTCACTCTTTGTATTACTACTTTCATTGGTTGTCGCTATTGAAATGTTGGTATACTACCTCGCCCTTTACCTTGCCAATACAGTCTTGGAGGGCTTCTAGTGTGGCTTCTTTGATGTTTCTGACGCTCTTGAACTCTTTGATGAGCTTCTGCTTATTCACTGGCCCTATCCCTGAGATTTCGTCCAGCTCGGAGTGGGTTTGTCGCTGACTTCTGAGCTTTCGATGGAAGTTGATGGCAAAGCGGTGTACTTCGTTCTGGATGCGCTCGAGTAGATAAAATACTTGGCTCCGCTGCATGATACCTACCACTTGTGGAGGATCTCCGTATAGTACTTGATTGGTATTGTGCTTATCATCTTTGGCTAGTCCCATCACGGGTATCTCTACGCCTACTTCCTGAAGGGCTGCTTTTACTACGCCCATTTGACCTTTCCCCCCGTCGGTGATGATGAGATCGGGTAGCTCTGCCCCCTCTTCTTTTAGGCGCTGGTATCGTCTGGTCACTACTTCGTGCATGGAGGCGTAGTCGTCGGGGCCTGAGACGCCTATTATCTTGTAGAGTCGATAATCCTTTTTGCTCGGTTTGGCGCCTTTGAATACGATACAACTGGCAACGGGATCGCTCCCTTGGATGTTGGAGTTATCGAAACTCTCGACATGGTAGGGTAGCTTGGGAAGGCCCACCGCATTCATCAGTTCTCGCAGGATCTGTGTATTTCTCTGCTCGGGATTCATCTTCTCGGCCTGTTTATGCTTGTCTCGCATATATTGTGTGACGTTTTGCAGACTGAGATCAAGTACTTTTCGTTTCTCACCACGCTTGGGATGGGTGATGGTATAGTGGGAGAAGTCTCCGAAGGTGGGAGGCTCCTCGAGTATCAGCTCCTGAATAGGGTAATGGGTATCTCCGAGTAATTCAATGAGCGCTGAGGAGAGAAAGTCGCTCTCCTCTTCTTCTTCCTCGATTAGCCGGCGTTTAAACTCTAGGGTTCGGCCTGCAATGATGCTGCCGT
>USJF01000070.1 GCA_900554935.1 uncultured Porphyromonas sp. | reverse complement strand
AACTTCAATCCACACCATAAAGGATATAGAGCCTATTCCACTGCGAATAGCAGAATCCATTCCGAAGGTATACGGAATTTTGGTACCTTTGTGAATGTGGGGTGATTAGGGATTTAGGGATACCGACCTATATTATATATGTGTAGAGATAACTCTATGAGAAGAATCAATATAGCCCTTGATGGGCACTCCTCTTGTGGCAAGAGTACTATTGCCAAACGACTGGCGAGCCAGCTCGGCTATACCTACGTAGATACGGGTGCGATGTATCGTGGAGTGACCCTTTGGTCGCTTCGGGAGGGCCTTTGGCGGGGCGATACCCCTCTGGAGGAGGAGATCAGCAGTCGTGTAGCAGACGAGGTATGCCTTGCTTTTGTGCCAAAGGAGGATGGCCAGCATCTACTCCTCAATGGAGAGGATGTAGAGCGTGAGATTCGGGGCATGGAAGTCTCCAATCATGTAAGCCCGATCAGTACCATTGGCGCTGTACGGCGTTACCTTGTGGCTCTGCAACAGTCGTGGGTCTCAGCTGGTGGTGTGGTGATGGATGGGCGTGATATTGGCACGGTGGTAATGCCCAATGCGGAGCTAAAGTTTTTTGTCACCGCCTCTACCGAGGTACGGGCTGCCCGCAGAGTAGCTGAGCTACAGCGACGAGGCGACAAGGTGAGCTATGAAGAAGTGCTTCGAAATGTGGTAGAACGCGATCGCATCGATAGCACCAGGGACTTGGACCCACTCCGAAAGGCAGAGGATGCGATTCTACTGGATAATAGTTCGCTTACACTAGAAGAACAGCAGCAACTGGTATGGGAGGTAGCTATGCGTGTGATCAGAGGTAATAGCTCAGGGGAGCTCTCGGTAGAGATCGACGAGGGCTCGGGCTTTTGCTTTGGTGTGATTCATGCGATCAGCAAGGCGGAATCGGAGCTAGCACAGGATCGCCCACTCTACTCACTTGGGGATATTGTGCACAATAGCGAGGAGGTAGAGCGGCTCTCTCGGGAGGGGCTTCATGCGGTAGATTACGACCAATTGCCCCAACTGCAAGGAAAGCGGGTACTCTTTAGAGCCCACGGTGAAGCGCCAAAGATCTACGCTAAAGCAGAGCAGTACGGCATTGAGGTGATTGACGCCACTTGCCCGGTGGTACTGACGCTCCAAAAACGTATTCGGACAAGGTACCTAGAGGGGCTGAAGGAGGGTCTACAGATTGTGATCTTCGGGAAGCGTGGGCATGCCGAGGTAAATGGATTGGTGGGGCAGACTGAAGGTACTGCAATTGTAGTAGAGTCGATAGAGGAAGCTCAGGAGCTGGTAGATCCCAATCGTGCGGTGGCTCTTTTTAGCCAGACGACTATGGACCAGGTTTCCTTTGGCGCTCTTGAGACTTTCTTACGCCAATGGGTGAAGGAGGGGATAAAGGTGGAGTGGTACGATACGATCTGCAGGCAGGTCTCTAATAGGGTGCCTGAGATTACCAGTTTTGCTAAGGAAAAGGATTGGGTCTACTTCATTGCTGGAGCACATAGCAGTAATGGAAAGGTACTCTATAAGACAGCCCTTAAGGCCAATCTAAATAGCTACTTTATCACTTCACCTGATGAGATCACCACTCCGCTACCCTCGTGGGTGCACTCTGTAGGCATTTGTGGCGCCACCTCTACACCTAGGTGGCAGATGGAGGCGGTAAAGCGCAAATTAGAGGAGCGAAGAGGAGGGGAGAGTGTGGTGCATGACTAAGAGTGGACGGTATAGATGGATGTGGACCCTAGTAGGATGCTTGGCACTCCTTATGCTGGTGGGTGGTTGCTCCAAACCATCCCCCATACCGATAAGTGTACGAAGGCTTTACTTGATAATCCTTGAGCAAAAGGATGAGCAGGGAAGGTATCGGGTCTTGATTCAGGAGAAGGGGGCAGTGGAGCCAAAGCCTTTTCCACCAATTAAGTCGATTGATGGCTTTGACGATCGATACAAGGAGGGGCACTGCTACCAAATCATCGTAAAGGAGGTGACCTCTAGAAGTGAGACGAGGTATTTATGGACTGGAAAAATATGGCCAGAGGAGGCCAAATAGTAGTAGGATGAGCGAAGAAAGTGCTATTGTGAGAGAGGCCCCAACTCAGCCGTGGTGGTATCCAAGTAGACTCTTTATAGGCAGTAAGGCAATATGGGTTATTATGCTGGTACTGATGTCGATTAGCCTATGGATTGTCTTTTCATCTACCAGTACAAAGGCATTTGGCTCTTGGGCGAGTGGAGGTGGCTTCTTCAGTATGTTTGGGAAGCATGTACTCTCGATGATTTTATCTATTGGGATATGTGTGGCGGTATCGCATATTCCGCTTCGTTATTTCAGGAGATATGCACCGCTCTTTTTAATACTGAGCTTTATCTCTCTTATCTTAGTGCTATTCAGGGGGCAGGATCTCAACGAAGCAAAGCGACAAATCTCACTCTTCGGCATCTCGTTTCAGCCCTCAGAGCTGGCAAGGCTTGCGTTGATTAACTTTGTGGCGACTCAGCTAAGGTTCAAGGATGGGCTCCATGCTTCTGTCAAAAACTTCTGGATAATATTTGGCACGACGATACTAATCTGTGGGCCTATATTTAAGGAAAACATATCAACAGCCCTGATCCTCCTCTCGGTAGTCTTCTGCATCTCTTATATCGGAGGTGCCAATCGGAAGTGGCTGAGTAGGCTCTTTTGGGGTGGCTTGGCGGTTTTAGCGGTATTGATTGCGTTATTGATTTTTGTGCCAAGTATCAGAGAGGGAGGGGCAACTCGTCTGGGCACTGGCTACGCTAGAATTGAGCGCTTTGTGACACAAGTGGGAGCTCCAATCGATACGGATACCTACAGCGATATTGATGGGAAGGATCTGCAGATTGTATCATCACAAAGAGCTATCGCTAATAGCCATCTACTCGGTGTAGGCTTTGGCAAAAGTGAGATGCGTAATCTGCTCCCGGAGCCCTATTCGGACTTCGTATTTAGCATCTTAGTAGAGGAGGGAGGTATTGCAGCGGCTATATTAGTGGTGCTAACTTATCTGGCACTTTTCTTTACGATCGGAGGAATCGGCCGGCGAACCAATAATGTATACCAAACGCTTCTGGTATTAGGGATAGGACTGATTATCACACTACAGGCCTTTTTGCATATGCTTATATGTGTGAACCTATTCCCTATCACGGGGCAAAACCTCCCATTTATCAGCCGAGGCGGATCTAGCTATCTAGTGACGGGTATCTACTTCGGTATCCTATTGGCCGTGAGTAACGACAACAAGCGAAAGGAGGAGGAACGAATCGCAAAAGCAGGGGGAATGAATCAAATAGTGAGTGCCGAGGCGATCCCAGAGATGCCTCCAATAGAGAGTGAACCAATAGAAAAGGTGGAGCCATGAGTACAAAACTAACAAATGTAGTAATCAGCGGTGGCGGCACGGGAGGTCATATCTTCCCCGCTATCTCTATCGCCAATGAGATCCGACGCAGATACCCGGAGTGTGAGGTGACCTTTGTAGGTGCCAAAGGACGTATGGAGGAGGAAAAGGTACCGGCAGCAGGATATGATATCATCCTACTCCCTGTGGAAGGATTGAGCCGGGATAAGAATCCAATAAAGCTTTGCATCACGCTCTGGAAGCTATATAAAAGTAGCAGACAAATCCGGAAGGAACTGAAAAGGATACGCCCTCAGATAGTGATCGGAGTTGGGGGGTACGCAAGTGCTCCTACGCTATTGGAGGCCAACAAGCTAAAGATACCAACACTCGTGCAGGAGCAAAACTCTTTTGCAGGAAAGACCAATAAGCTGGTAGGCAAGAAGGCGGAGACGATCTGCGTCGCCTATAAGGATATGGCTCGTTTCTTTCCAAAAGGAAAGCCAATCATTCTGACGGGGAATCCGATCCGCAAGGAATTGGCGCACATTCAACCACATGCATCAGAGGCGTATCAACACTTCGGGCTAAATCCTGAGAAGCGTACGCTCCTAGTGATAGGAGGTAGTCTAGGCGCAAAGACCATCAACGAAAGTATGGCGGCGGCAGTGGAGCAATTTGTAAACGAAGAAAAGTCGGTACAACTACTCTGGCAGTGTGGCAAGAGCTACATTGAGGAGGGGAAAGCACTACTCAAAAGCAAAGGCTTAGAGGGCGAGAATATAGTACTTACCGACTTTATCAATCGTATGGACTATGCCTATTCTGTGGCAGACTTGGTCATCTCTCGTGCGGGAGCAAGCTCTATCTCAGAGCTCTGCATGCTGGGGAAACCATCGATCTTAGTGCCCAGCCCCAATGTAGCGGAGGATCACCAAACCAAAAATGCCCAAGCTCTAGTCGCTGATAATGCAGCTGTAATGATCACCGATGCCGAAGCTAGAGAGACGCTAGTGCCCAAAGCGTTGGAACTACTTCGGGAGGAGAATAAGCTGGAGCAACTAGGCGCTAATGCACTGAAGCTAGCCTGCCCTAGAGCAGATGAGACCATTGTGGATGAAGTAGTGAGGATTGTAGAGAAAAGAGCAGAGTCAAAAGCCCGATAATAGGGATGAAGTGAATATGACGGGAAAGAGTTATTTTTTTATCGGCATCGGAGGTATTGGGATGAGTGCTATCGCACGCTACTTCCTTGCCGAGGGAGCTCACGTGGGAGGATACGATAGGATTCGTTCGAAGGGATCTATTGCCCTAGAGGAGGCCGGTGCAGAGATCATCTATGAAGATAAACCAGAGCTAATCCCTGACAGATACCGATCACCTAGAGAGGTGCAAGTGGTATATACCCCAGCAATACACGAAGACAATCATATCCGTCAATACTACGCACAGCACGGCTACGAAGAGGTAAAGCGCGCTGTGGTACTAGGGCAAATAACACGCCGTCAAAAAGCACTTTGTGTGGCGGGAACGCACGGCAAGACCACTACCAGCACCCTTTTGGCACACCTTCTCGATCAGTCGCATATCGGCACCAATGCCTTTCTCGGTGGCGTTTCGCAAAATAGTGGAAGTAACCTTTATCTCAATCCCAATAGTCCATACGTAGTGATAGAGGCAGATGAGTACGATCGTTCGTTCCACCAATTAACCCCTACCCACACTATCATTACCTCCACTGAGCCCGACCACCTAGATATCTATCGAACGGCTGAAGCCTACCGAGAGGCATTTCAAGTCTTTGCTGAAAAGACTAAAGAGGGAGGGATCATTCTCCTCAATGAGGAGGCACAGCTCAAAGAGAGCCCTAAGGGGGTAACCCTCCTCCGCTATGGTGGGACTCCTGGATTGGACTATTGGTATAGCGATGTGACCTATCGAGATGGGGAGCTTTACTTTGATTGGCACTACCCTGATGGTTGCTACCAGCAGTTGCAGATAGGCACTCCTGTAGAAATCAATGTACTCAATGCAACAGCCGCACTTGCACTGGCCCAACACTTGGGCGTAACAGAGGAAGAAACGAGGCAGGCGCTGAAGAGTTTCTTGGGTAGTCGCAGACGCTTTGAAAGATGGCTAAATGAGCCACACCACCCTGTGATGATAGATGACTATGCCCACCACCCAGATGAAATCAGGGCATCACTTACATCGATTCGCAAGCTCTATCCAGACAAAGAAATTGCAGTGGTCTTCCAGCCACACCTCTTTAGCCGCACTGCCGACTTTATGGAGCAATTTGCTGAAGCTCTATCCGTGGTAGACAATGTGATATTAATCCCTATCTACCCAGCTCGTGAGGAGCCTGTCCCAGGCATTACTTCAGATGCTTTGGCAAAGCTTGTCACCTCGCCCCTTAAGGCCTCTGTCACAAAGGAGGGATTGATTCAAGAACTACGTAAGCACCACTTCGATGTGCTAGTGATGATGGGGGCTGGCGATATTGAGTACCTTCTACCTGAGGTTAGAGACTATCTCAAAAGTATAGTGCTATGACAAAAAAGGGGATTAGGAGGTTTTTCACCTGGCTATTGGCCCTCCTGCTATTGGGGATAATGGGCTACTCCTATCTCGCTATGAGAGGGCAGGCTCGCTATATTGTGCGGCCTAACCTCACTCGCGTGATCATCCATGGGAGCGAAAAGGGTTTTCTGGACAAGGAAGATGTAACACACGTACTACCTATAGACATTACCGACACCACCACAACATCTGTGGACCTCGCAGCCATTGAGGGTCGCGTACAGCAAGAAATACCTTATGCCAAAGAAGTGAATGCCTTTATCTCTCCCACATCTCGCCAGATGACGGTACAGGTAGAGAGTCGCAAACCAATCTTACGTTTTTTTTCCAACCAAGGCTCCTTCTACTTAGATGATGAAGGCAATCCTATGCGCACCAAAGTGGGAGTATCCGTATACCTTCCTATAGTAAGAGCTGAGAGGGTAGATTCTCTCACGCTCAAGCAAACACTTCTGCCTCTGAGCCAATTTATGCAGGCACACAAGGAATGGGCCTCTTTTTTCAGTGTGATTGAGCTAAAGGAAGGCAATCGCCTACACTTCTATCCAAGGGTAGGAGACTATATTTTTGAGGTCCTGGGGACTAACAACCTAGAGGAAGAGCTACCAAAGATACATACGTTTTACAAGAAAATCGTGCCACAAGTAGGTGCCAATCGCTATCAGCTGGTAAAGCTCTCCTATGCCGGACAGATTGTATGCAAGAAACGAGACTAACCAAGCACTAAAATAGCGCGGCTACTCAGAGAGAGTGAGCGACAAAACAAACAGTTATCTAGTACGAAACCAAAGTATAGGCGAG
>USJF01000069.1 GCA_900554935.1 uncultured Porphyromonas sp. | reverse complement strand
CACTGTTTCTCGATCTGCTCAAAGGTGGATACTCAGAAAAAAGGGGGTGAAGGAGGGGGGAAGGTAACTTTGCCAGCTAATTGAGATATTTTATGATACCTCTAGGGTGGGATGTTAATATAAGTGTTGACAAATCATAAATTTTATATATATTTGCGATATAATTATTATCAAACTTATACAAACAACTTATTATTATGGAAGTCAACACGAACTACCAGAGACCCGAGACACTGCAACCAAATGTGCAACCAAGTGCTCCTATCCCCCAACAACATATGATGAGGCAGCCTGACCAATGCCCACCTCCTGGAAGTATTTACGAGCCTATCAGTGTGGGTCGGTATATGCTCCTGATACTTTTGGCGGCTATTCCTGTGGTGAATATCATTGTCTATATCATTTGGGCTGCTAGCGCTACGAATCTCAATATCCGCAATTACGCCAAGGCATCGCTTATTTGGATTGCTATTGGTATTGGGATCGTCTTATTTTTCTTTGGTGGAATCGTCTCTCTTCTATCTTCTATTGGATCAAACTACTAGAGACTGGAGCAGTTAGCATTAAAAAAAATAAAAGCACCTTGGACAGCTGTCCAAGGTGCTTTTGTGTATATAGGTAGTTATCTGTCAACTACTTCTTGATATTGGGGAGCTCTAGGCCGTAGCCACGCTTCTTATCTACACTCTTGAGGTAGAGGCTAAGGATCAAAGCCAAGACGCCAAAGCTGGTGAAAATCAGCATGGAGGGCATAAAGTTGAGTGGCTCGCCAGCAGGCACACCTTTATTGGTCTCGTCTAGTACTGTACCAATAATCATTGGTACTGACATCAAGCCGATATTCTGTACCCAGAAGATTGCGGAGTAGGCGGAGCCGAGTACCTTATTATCGATCAGCTTTGGCACACTAGGCCAAAGAGCTGCTGGCACGAGACTGAAGGAGATACCCAGCAGCACGATAGCCGAGATAGCTACCACAAAAGAGGTAGTGCTATTATCAAATGGATAGAGAGCAAAGGTGCCGTGGCAAAGGATCATCAGTACGGAGCCGATGATGAGCATGGTAGCTCCCTTACCTATTCTATCGAGGAAGAAGCCAAGGAAAGGAGTAATCACCATTGCCCCGATGGGGAACAGGCTAAAGATGCTGGAGGCGGTGGTATTCTCTATACCTAGGTGGCTCTCTAGCATACTGGTAGCGAACTTCTGGAAGGGGAAGATGGCTGAGTAGTAGAGCACGCAAAGCAGTGCTACGATCCAGAAGGCGCTACTACCAAAGACTTTACCAAGATCTCTGAAGTGAAATGCCTCCTCTTCGCTCTCTACAATCGACTCGGTAGACTCTTTCTCCAACTTGCGATCGAGTACTCCGTAGATAAGGTATAGGAAAAGGCCGATGCAAAGGAGAATAAAGACGAAGAGCACTGGAGCCTGTACTGTCTCAAGCGCCTCGATTCCTTGAGATGCGCCGATCTTATCAAGCATCCAATGGTGGATACGTGGGGAGGTCTGGAAGACTGCAAAGACGCCAAGGCGGGCAATCGCCATCTCAATACCCATCGCCATGGCTAGCTCATAGCCGGTGAACCACTTAACGATGGCACGAGAAACGGTTACGCCTCCCATCTCGGTACCCATACCGAAGATAGCAAAACCGACACAAGCTAGAGCTGCAGAGGGAGGAAAACTGGGAAACCAACCAGCTAGCAGCTCGTAAGGGAAGGCACCGGTATTGAAAGTAGGGCTTAGGGCATAGACCTTGATACCGGCACCGAGTACCATCAGAGAGCCTGAGAGGATAGCGGTGAAGCGAACGCCCATCTTATCTAGGATAATACCTGCGAAGATGAGGAAGAGTAGGAATACATTAACGAAGAATTCACTCCCCGCATAGGTACCAAATACCTTGCTATTCCAGCCTAGTACCTGGTCGAGCTGTGTCTTGAGTGGGGAAAGGACGTCTACAAACATGTAGGCGAAAAGCATCGTGAGGGAGATCATGATCAAGACGGTCCATCTCACAGCTGCTTTGTCACGTAGTGTGTGGCTTTTAGTAGAAGTTGTCATAATAGCTTTTATTGTAAGTTTGAAATTTTTCAGATGGGACAAATGTAAGATTTTTTGGGCAGACTGCCACAGGATGGGTTTAGAAAATGAGGGAGTTGTGGCATTACGACAACCGATTATAGCTCTGCCAGGTGGAGAGGATAGAGATGCATCCGCTAGGATGCAATAGCGAGGGAGCTATCTTTTGAGACTCGCCTGAAAGTCAATGCGCTGTAGGATACTACGGCCGAGGGTGAGGTCATCGGCGTACTCTAGTTCGTCACCTATCGCTATACCTTGTGCGATGGTGGTGATTTTGACTTCAACGTCCTTGAGTAGTCGGTATATGTAGAAGTTGGTGGTCTCTCCCTCCATTGTGGTGCTTAGGGCTAGGATGACCTCTTTTATCCCCTCTTCTTGGATGCGTGTGGGGAGGTCGTGTAGGAAAAGGTCTTGAGGCCCTACGCCGTCCATAGGGGAGATGACCCCTCCTAGCACGTGATAAAGCCCTTGATACTGACCTGTCCGCTCAATAGCCATCACATCTCGCACGCTCTCTACTACGCAAAGGGTATGGGGGTCACGCGTCTCATCACTGCAGATTCGACAGATCTCTTCGTCGGAGATATTGTGGCACTTGGCACAGTATTGAATACCATCGACGAGGTTGCGGAGGGCATCGGAGATACGATAGGTGAAGTTCTTCTCTTGCCTCAGTAGTGAGAGAGCTAGTCGCATCGCACTCTTATGCCCTACCCCTGGAAGGGAGGCAAAGGCATCAATAGCTCTCTGGAGCAATTGTGAGTAATCCTCAACGCTCGACATCTTCGCCTCTCATGGTCACGTGATCAAACTTACGGCGTCGGAGCACGAAGTCCTTACCAAGGTACTTCTCCCGCACGGTAGGGTTCTCTGCCAATTCCTCAGCACTTCCTTTGAAAAGCACTTGCCCTTCGAATAGTAGGTAGGCACGGTCGGTGATGGAGAGGGTCTCGTGGACGTTGTGGTCGGTAATGAGGATGCCGATATTCTGCTCTCTTAGCTTGGAGACAATGAGCTGGATATCTTGCACGGCTATTGGGTCCACACCAGCGAATGGTTCGTCGAGCATAATAAATTTCGGGTCAATAGCGAGGCAACGAGCTATCTCTACACGTCTGCGCTCTCCTCCTGAGAGGCGGTCGCCATTATTGGTGCGGACTTTTTCAAGGCCAAACTCATCGATTAGCTTCTCCAGTTTCTCTATCTGATCCTCGTGGTTCAGCCCTGTCATCTCCAGCACAGCCATGATATTATCCTCTACACTCATCTTGCGAAAGACAGACTCTTCTTGCGCTAGATAGCTGATACCCATCCTGGCACGCTGATAGATTGGTCGCTTGGTGATGTCTTCATCATCTAGGAATATCCGCCCGTTATTGGGCGTCACTAGTCCCACTGTCATATAAAATGTAGTGGTCTTACCCGCCCCATTAGGGCCTAGTAGTCCTACGATCTCTCCCTGCTCCACCTCGATGGAGACATGGTTGACCACGGTACGGCTCTTATATCTCTTTACTAAATCCTCTGTCCTTAGCTTCATAAGTATCGCATATTATTTCCACAAAGATACCAATTTAAGTGGTTTAGCAGTGCAAAAAAGACGCCTTGAGATAGGAACTATCCCAAGGCGTCGAAACTATATCTTAGCCTGAAGGTAGCTTATACCAATCCGGCAAAGCCCATAAAGGCCATAGCAAGAATGCCGGCCGTTACGAGGGCAATAGGAATACCTGCAAGTGGAGCAGGCACATTGGTCTTGGCCAATTGCTCTCTAATTACAGCAAATATGACAATCGCCATGGTATAACCTAGTGCGGTAGCTATAGCGTAAACAATGGATTGGCCTAGGTTGTAATCCTTCTGGATTACCGTAATGGCCACACCTAGGATCATACAGTTAGTAGTAATCAAAGGCAAGAAAACGCCGAGTGCCTGGAATAGAGCAGGAGAGATCTTCTTCAGAATCATCTCGAGCATCTGCACCACTGAGGCAATCACAAGGATAAAGGCGATATTTTGCATAAAGCCAATCCCAAACTTATCTAGCACAAGCTTCTGTATCGCATAGGTAATCAGCGTAGCAATAGTTACCACGAAGGTCACCGCAGCACCCATTCCCACCGCAGTATCTAGCTTCTTCGAAACGCCAAGGAAAGGACAAATCCCTAAGAACTGCGAGAAGACGACGTTATTAACTAGGATCGCACTGATAAATAGTAGTAAGTATTCCATAAGTCGTTAAGCTGTCTTATTGAGTTTGCGGTCAATCGCATTCTTAATTCCAATCACAAATCCTAACACGATAAAAGCTCCAGGAGCCAGCACAAATACCAATGCCCCATACTCCTCTGGGAAGAGAGTGTGGTCAAAGGCACGTCCTGAGCCAAGCACCTCTCTCACAAAGCCTATGATGGTCAAAGCGACCGTAAAACCAAGACCTATACCAATACCATCGAGGGCTGAGTCAAAGACATTATTCTTGGCTGCGAAAGACTCCGCACGACCGAGTACAATACAATTCACCACGATCAGTGGTAGGAAGATACCGAGAGAGGCATAGAGCGCTGGTACATACGCTTCGCAAAGCATCTGTACCAAAGTGGTAAAAGCTGCAATGATCACAATATAAGCCGGGATACGTACCGCATCCGGGATCAGCTTTTTCACAGAGGCTATTGCCATATTGGAGCAGATAAGTACAAAGGTTGTGGCCAGCCCCATTCCTAGACCGTTATTGGCACTAGAAGTGGTACCGAGTGTAGGACACATACCGAGGAGCAATACCAGCGTAGGATTCTCCTTAATCAGTCCATTGAGTAATATCTGTAATTTATTCATAGTCTCTCACATTTACTTTAGTTGACCATCTGCGATGGCTTGTTGCATCACACTGTAGGCGCTGTTGAGGGTTTCCAAGAAAGCCCGGCTTGAGATCGTTGCGGCGCTAATCGCATCTACGGTACCGCCATCCTTCGTCACCTTAAGTGGTTGCGTAAGGCTAGCACCCAGTACACTTCTAGCCGTCCCTTCGGTGCGGAACCAATCCGCCATTTTACTTCCCAGTCCAGGAGTCTCACTCTGCTCCTGCACAGAGTAGTCGATGATATTGCCCTCCATATCCATTCCGACCAAGACACTCACAAAACCAGCAAAGCCATTATTGGTAAAGCTCTTCACTGCCACGCCGATCAATTGATCCCCTTTGCGTGCAGGATAGAGGACATACTCATCTATCTGTACCTGATCCTCGTATGGATCATTGTCATAGCCCTCGGGAAGCACCTTGGCGATACCAGCCTTGAGTGCTTCCGTTTTAGAGGCATCTATCACAGGTGCGGTAGTATCGTGTACAAAGGCGAGCAAAGCTGCCGCCACTGCTGCTATAATCGTAAGCGATAGCAGCATATTGGGTAAGGTTGATTGTAACTTCTTCATTACTTTTTAGCTTTTCCAAAAAGGTGAGGAGGCATATACCTATTAATAATAGGCACGATACCATTCATAAAGAGGATTGCAAACGACATTCCCTCTGGATAGGCACCAAAGAGACGGATCAGCATCGTAATGATACCTATCATCACGCCGTATAGTAGCATACCGCTATTACTCATAGGGCTACTGACATAGTCGGTCGCCATATAGATAGCTCCGAGTAGCAAGCCACCACTAAGGATATGGAAGAGAGGACCAGCATAAAGCTCAGGATTCACGAGATTCATAATCCCGGCAAAGATAGCTACCGTAGCGATGATGGCCACAGGAATGTGCCAAGTGATCACCTTACGAATCAATAGGTAAGCAAAGCCGATCAGCAAAGCCACTGCACTCACCTCGCCCAGCGAACCACCTACGGAGCCGAGGAAATTGTCCAGAAGACTAGGGAGCTTATCCATCGTGAAGCCATCCGACCCCCTTACAATACCCTTGGCGATAGCGAGTGGCGTAGCGCCCGAGGTGGCATCTAATGTTGCCTCTGCGCCCCTTGGCATCGGATAGCTAGTCATCTGCACGGGGAAAGAAATAAGGAGCATCACACGCCCCACAATGGCAGGGTTAAAGATATTACTACCTAGGCCACCAAACGACATCTTGCCGATACCAATGGCCACCAAGGCACCTATCACTATAATCCAGAGCGGAAGAGTAGAAGGGACGTTGAGTGCAAGGAGAAGTCCTGTAAGGATAGCCGACCCATCCAAAATGGTCAGCTCCTTTCGCCCCATCAGGAAGCGACTAATCAGCCACTCAAAGAGCATACAGGCAGCGACAGAAGTAAGCGTCACCACAAAGGCGCCCCATCCAAAGAAATAAAATGAGACAGCAAGTGCAGGAATCAGTGCGATGATTACATCATACATATTGCGCTCTATAGAGTCGCCACTATGTATATGTGGTGAAGGCGATACGAGTAGTTTATGACTAATTGACATATCTCTATTACTTTATTCGTTTAGGACTTACGGCTCCGCATAATCCCCATTACCGTCCGCTTACCTTGTCGGATATGGTCGAGCAATGGTCGATTAGCCGGACAGCTGAAGCTACAAGAGCCACATTCGATACAGTCCACTACATGATTCTTCTCCAGTACCTCCCAATCCTTAAAGACAGTATCTCGCATCAAGAAGGCAGGGTTGAGCCCCATCGGACAAGCGTGTACACACTTGGCACAACGGATGCAAGCACGCATTGGCTTTCGGG
>USJF01000068.1 GCA_900554935.1 uncultured Porphyromonas sp. | reverse complement strand
ACCCCAGCTAGATCTCCAGGTTTATCTAGCACCGGACCAGAGGTTACCTTTATCTGCACCCCCAGTTCATTCGCGATGATCTGCGAAAGAGTAGTCTTACCCAGTCCGGGAGGGCCGTGGAGCAATACATGGTCCAGCGACTCCCCGCGGAGTTTAGCTGCCGCCACAAAGACCTTCAGATTCTCCACCACCGAGGGCTGCCCTTGGAAGTCCTCAAACGTCGCAGGCCTCAGAGCGTTGTCCCGATCCTCCTCCTGCTTGATACTTCTACTTAGGCTCTCCACCCCTTGCTCTACGCCTCGGATGTCAAACTCCTCCAGTCCCTCTATAATCCTCTCCTCGTCCTTCATATCGCCACTTTACGAAAGTAATTCAAAGTCCAATTGTCTCCTATCCAGATCCGCTCTAGCCACCCGTATAGTGAGCCTATCGCCGAGGGCAAATCTCCGCTTCGTATTGTAGCCAACGAGAGAGTAGGTCTTCTGATCCAGCTCATAGTAGTCATCGTCAAGATCACGGATAGGCACCAGCCCCTCCACCCCATTAGCGACCAGCTCCACAAAGATGCCAAATTCCTTTACCCCACTAATCACACCATCAAAGACCTCCCCTAGGTGATCCTGCATAAACTCCACCTGCTTGTACTTGATAGAGGTGCGCTCCGCCTCCGTCGCTTTACGCTCCTGCTCCGAATCATACTTACAGATCTCCTCTATCTCAGACCGCTTAAGGCTCTTTCCTCCATTCATATAGTGAGTAAGGAGTCGGTGCACCATCATATCAGGGTGCCTACGAATAGGACTGGTAAAGTGTGTGTAGTATGGAAAGGCCAAGCCATAGTGACCGATATTCTCCGTCTGATAGATCGCCTTTGCCATAGTGCGGATCGTCAGCGTCTCCACTAGCTCCGCTTCAGGCTTATCTTGCACCTTTTTAAGTAGTTCATTGAGGCTACGCGCGATCTGATCCGGCGTGCCAGTGGGCTTGATCTTATACCCTAGGCGCCCTACAAACTCCGCCAGGTCAGCCAGCTTCTCCGGATCGGGTGTGTCGTGGACACGATAGACAAAGGTCGGTGCCTCCTTTCCCTCGCCATAAAGTGTGCCAATATGCTTAGCCACAGTGCGATTGGCTAGCAACATAAATTCCTCAACCAAGTGATTGGCAGGAATAGGATGCTTAATATAGACCTCTAGTGGCTTCCCCTTTTCATCGATTCTAAAGGCCAATTCCGACCGCTCAAATGCGATAGCCCCCGCCTTCATACGATCCGCACGGAGCTTCTTCGCAAGGTTATTGAGCGTCTGGATAGTAGCCGTCTCAGGGCAGTCTGCCCCATCGATCATCTTTTGAGCCTCCTCATAGGTTAGCCGCTTATCGCTGTGAATGATGGTGCGAGTGATCTCATAATCAAGCACCTTCGCCTCGTCATCTATCTCAAAAATCACAGAGTAGGCAGGGCGATCCACCCCCGGCTTGAGCGAACAGAGGTCATTGCAAAGACGCTCAGGGAGCATCGGCACTGTGCGATCCACTAGATAGACACTCGTGGCACGCTTCGCCGCCTCCCGATCAATCTCATCATCGGGTAGCACGTAGGCAGTCACATCGGCAATGTGAACCCCCACCTCCCAGCGACCCTCACCCACCTTTTCTAACGAAAGGGCATCATCGAAGTCCTTCGCACTTTCAGGGTCAATCGTTATGGTGAGTGCATGGCGGAAGTCTTTGCGAGGAAAGATATCGCTAAAGGCTTTGTTGGCATCCAGCTTCTCACCCGCCAAAGTCACCTCCTCAGGGTATTTGAAAGGCAGGCCATACTCTGCTAGGATCGCGTGCATCTCAGTGTCATTGTCTCCTGGTTTGCCGATCACCGCCTGCACCTCACCCAGAGGATTCTTGGCGCGCTCTGGCCACTCCAGTACCTTTGCCACTACCTTGTCGCCATCCTGAGCTCCATTCAGCTTGTCACGAGGGATAAAGATATCATTCGCTAGCTTATTGCTCTCAGTGATGAGAAAGGCTACATCATTAAGAATCGAAATCACCCCCACAAAATTGGTATCGGCACGCTCCAGAATCTCCACAATCTCCCCCTCTGGCTCCTGCCCTCTGCGGGTAGCAAGGCGGTTCATCACCACCCGATCGCCATCCATTGCATGCCCTGTATTGCGCTCCGCCACACGGATAGGCTCGCCCCCATCATCGGGGTAAAACATATTGTGCCCTCGGCCAGCCTTACGACGGAGGACCCCCTCCATCCTCTGCCGAGGTGCTGCATAGCGATAGCGTTCTGGCAGGCTATCCGCCACTATCACACGCTCTCGGGCCAGCTGCATCATCGCCTCTCGAACCATCTCCACAGCAAGATCGCCCTCAGCTCCTACCCTCTCAGCTACTTGCCGGTAGTCCGATGCCTCCCCCTTGCTATTGCGGAAGTACTGAAGCACTAGGCCCCGCACTCTCGCTACACTTCTATCTCTCTTGGGCTTGGTATCTCTCGAAAGTCGTGGCTTGCCCACCTTCTCTCTACTCTTACTCCCCCTTCGTCTCTCTATCTTCTTTTTTCTGCCCATATTCTTATCATCTCTTCTTCTCCTACAAAGATACCAAAAAAAAGAAAGGGCACAGGGAAAGGGAAAAGACCCTCAATCCCGCAGGCTGAGGTTTTGTTCTACATACCGTCGCTGTTGAGCTGTGCACCCAAAGAGCTGTAGGATATCACCTGTCTTGCTCCTGACCCATTGAGCTGGGCAAGTGACAAAGTGGTAAATAAGCTTATTGAGTCGTGCTTTTGAGCTAATAAGATGCCCGCATCGCTTCGACACCTCTGAAATATACTTCGAATAGAAGTTCCTCAGTAGAGAATGGTGCTTCGTGCAACATTCTCATCATTGATATTCAACATAGTACAAAGTCTACAATCGAGTTACAAACTCCGCAATCGCTTAGTTTGTAACTCGTCGATAGCCTTGACCTGATCTTACTTTGCCCCGACTATAATCTATTGGTTTATAATACGATACAACTACAGTATAAAGTAGTGGTAGTAGCCCCGCTCCTTAGATTGTATATCAGGCTATTTTGAGACTGATGAGCAGGCTTTGTAGCGGTACTAAGGGAAGTTACTGACCCAGTACCCTACGGTATAGTACAATCATGCCAAATGATATTATACTTTCTAACCAATACCACTATACCAATATATGTTATATACACTCTTAGTATTAAACAAATAATACCATAATTGATTAAGAATTAGAAAAATGAAAATGCAGTTGTTGCATCATTGCAAAACATTTTGCCAATTCAAAATAGATTAGTATGTTTGCCGAGCATAGTTACATATGCAACGTTTAGATTCCTCATTTAAATCCTAGATCATTGGGGGATGAAAAATACCACTTACTGCCGTATGGGAAGGAGAATACCACGCTCCCAAGCCACACCGACTGCGAAAACAAGTACAAATATAATTAATACATTAGTTCCATTTTATTAAAAAGCAAGGTATGAATTTAAGTCACGCTAAATGGCTCAGAAGTCTACTCTGTACGCTCTTCTTGAGTCTTCTGGCACCTATGGCTCTTGCGCAGACCATTACCGTGAAAGGAGTGGTCACTGATGCGACACATAATGAGCCCGTCATAGGGGCAACTGTAAAGCTGGTGGAGGATGCCTCAAAGGGTATGCTCACCAACCTAGATGGCCAATTTACACTCACGGCTGTGCCCACTAACGGACACATCAGGGTCTCCTACATAGGATACAAGACTATTGAGGTGCCCATCAATGGACAGAGCTATATCCAAATCGTCCTACAGGAGGATACTGAGCTCCTCGACGAGGTGGTAGTAACGGCACTCGGTATCAAGCGCTCTGAGAAAGCCCTCTCCTACAACGTCCAAAAGCTCAATAATGAGCAGCTCACCACCGTGAAAGATGCCAACTTCATCAACTCCCTCAGCGGAAAAGTAGCTGGCGTCAGTATCACCAAGTCCTCTGCCGGTATTGGTGGTGCAACCAAAGTAACAATGCGTGGTTCAAAGTCCATTGCAGGAAGTAATAATGTACTTTACGTGATTGATGGTATGCCTATTGGCAACCAAAACCTCGCTGGTGATGGAAGCGAATACGGTCGCCCAGGGTCTGGTGAGGGCATCTCGGACTTCAATTCTGAAGACATTGAGTCTATCTCAGTATTGACTGGGCCATCAGCGGCAGCACTCTATGGAGCAGCAGCAGCCAATGGTGTTATCCTGATCAATACCAAGCAGGGTAAGGCCGGTTCGCTAAGGGTTAATGTATCTACGAACACAGAGTTTTTATCCGCCGGCATTCTTCCAGAGTTTCAAAACACCTACGGCACCACTCCAAACACCTATATGAGTTGGGGTAAGAAGCTAGACACACCTTCCACCTTTGATCCAAGAATATTCTTCCAAAAGGGATACAACACGATTAACTCTGTGAATCTCTCTGGTGGTACAGAGAAGAGCCGTACCTTTGTTTCGGTAGCCACAACTCACTCCAAGGGTATCATGCCCAATAACGAGTACTACCGCTACAACTTTACTGGTCGCAACACATCGGACTTCCTTAATGACAAGCTTCATCTAGACCTAAGTGCAAGCTACGTACTACAAGGAGACCAAAACATGATGTCGGGCGGGCGTTACTTCAACCCACTTCGCCCTCTCTATTTATTCCCTAGGGGAGATGACTTCTCAAACATTCAAGTTTGGGAACGCTATGATAGCAGTCGCCGTATTTACACTCAATACTGGCCTTATGGAACTGCCGGCGAAGACTTTGAAAACCCCTATTGGATAGCCAATAGAGAGCTATTCTATAGTCAAAAGCATCGCTACATGTTCAACGCACGAGCACAATACGACATTTTTGATTGGCTCAATATAGCTGGTCGTATTCGTATTGATAATACTTATACCACTCAAAATACTAAATTCTATGCTTCTACACTCTCCCTATTTGTAGGAGACAAAGCTGACCACCCTATGGGTAGCTTCGGCAAGTCCGAGCAAAGGTATAAGCAAACTTATGCTGATGTGATGGTTAATATCAATAAAAACTGGGGTGACGATTGGTCATTAACAGCCAACATTGGTGCTTCATACGATGATCACTACACCACAGGAATGGGTATTGGTGGTAGATTGATGATGATTCCTAACTTCTTTTCTGCCAACAACATAGATCCTACCGTAGGACCAGGTGGAATGAATTACTACCGCACCCGCAACATTGCCGCCTTTGCATCGGGAGAATTAGGTTGGAGAAACCAACTCTACCTATCTGTTACAGGCCGTTCGGACTGGGCATCACAATTAGTAAGCAATGGCAAGACTCCTGCTATCTTCTACCCTTCTGTAGGTCTTTCTGCAGTGATGTCGGAGCTCCTAAATATGCCTAAGTGGTGGAGCTACCTCAAGGTACGTGGTTCATTTACAGAAGTTGGTTCACCTATCTCCATGACAGGTGTGACCCCAGGTTCGATTACCTATTCAATGAAGCCAGGTAAGATTGATCCAAATACTATCTATCCATTCCCTGAGTTCCGCCCTGAGCGCACTCGCTCCTATGAGTTTGGTATCAACTCTAAGTTCTTTAATGGAGCCTTGACCCTAGATGCTACCATCTACCAGTCCAATACTTACAATCAGACCTTCCTACAAGAGCTTGCCAAGTCAACTGGCTACTCTGGGTTCTACATACAAGCTGGTGATATTCGCAACCGTGGTATTGAGCTAGCCCTTGGCGTTAATAAAAGCTGGGGTGACTTTAACTGGTTTAGTAATATAACCTATACCCGCAACGTAAACCGTGTGATGGCACTTGCCAAGGGATTCAAGAATCCTATTGATGGCACCACCTTTGACATTGATGTCCTAAAGTCACCTAAGTATATGCGCGTTGGAGACTCAATGGACGACATCTTTGTTACAGGTATTCTCCTAAAAGACAAGGATGGTAAGCTTATTGAAGAGGGTGATGGCTATAAAGTAGACCGCTCTCAGATTATTAAGGTAGGCAAATCCTCTCCTGACTTTATGATGGGATGGAACAATACCTTTGCATACAAAGGGGTTTCACTTAGCTTCCTTATCAATGCCCGAGTAGGTGGCCTTGTTTCGTCTACCACCCAAGCTATGATGGACGGCTATGGTGTATCTAAGGTAACAGCCGATGCTAGAGATGCTGGTGGCGTGATGATTGATGGAGTGAAATATGATGCCGAGCGTTACTACCGCACCATTGGGCTGAATCGTCTTGGAGCCTACTACCTCTATGACGCTACTCAGGTAAAGCTTCAGGAGCTATCTCTTGGGTACTCTCTACCTAAGGCATGGCTAGGCAATTACGTGCAGAATGCAAGTGTGTCTCTTATCGGACGCAACCTACTCACTATTTATCGTGCAGCTCCTTACGACTCCGATATGTCGGGCGGTACAGGGACTTACTCAGGAGGTGGTGACAACTTTATGCCACCAAGCATGCGCAGTCTTGGCTTTAGCGTAAAAGTTGGCTTCTAATCTTTAATTGATAGATAAGTAATTCATATGATTAATAAAATTAAATACATACTTCCTCTGATAGCTGGTGGGCTACTCTCGCTCGGCTCTTGCACAAGAGACTTTGGAGACATCAACCGTAACCCATTAAATCCTAATCTGGAGGATTTAAATAGGGATAATATTCTAGGTAGTGCTTACTTGCCAGACCTTCAGTACCACGTGGTTTGGACGGCAACTGAGGGTACCGATGCAGTCAATAATTATCAG
>USJF01000067.1 GCA_900554935.1 uncultured Porphyromonas sp. | reverse complement strand
GCTTACAGGGCGGTGCCGGCGATCCAGTCGGCGTACTCCACATGGCCGTCGTGCTTGTCCACGCCGCGCGCGATGGTGATGCGCTGGACGGTGGGAGCGCCTTCCTCAAGCCACATGGCGCGTGCGTCGCGGTACATGCGCTCAACGGGGCCGTAGGGGGAGTCCTCGAAGTAGCCGTCGCCACCGAAGATCTCAAGCATGCCGTCGGACACGATGCGGGTGGAGTAGATGGAGAACAGCTTGCACATGGCGGCCTTCTCCTCGATGTACTTGCCGTTCGGGTCGGCGTCGTACTCCTTGCCGAAGTCGCTACGGAAGAGCGAACCGGTCTTGACCTTGTCGATGCCCTCAGCACCGCAAAAGCGAGCCAGAGCAAAAGGAAGGTCTTGAGATACACCAAGGACTACAGTATTAGTAGCCTCAGAAGCACGCTTATTGAAGGTGCGGACGCTCTGTGCACAAACCCCAGTATCGATACTTGGGAAGATGTTGATCACTACGCGCTGGCCTCTGAAGTCGGAGAGCTTACCCTCGGAGAGGTCTCCATAAACTACGGTGAAATCGGGAGCTACGCTGCCTACCTTTGGCAGTTCTCCTACGGTATGAATGGCGTTGCCGCCTAATGTTACTTGTGCCATATTGACTATTTATTAATTGGTTATTGAATGATTTGTTCCTGTTGATAAAACAGCTATCCCCACCAATTGGTTCAAAAGGAAGGGATAGAGCACTGGTAATTGTCCCAGATATAGAGTTGTCCGACCCACAAGGGGGCGAGGGGTTGGAGAGGGGGATTAATGTGCGAGAATGGCACTTCGTGCAAAATCCTCAATTTAAAGCTTTATGTCAAAGCATTGCGGTGCTTGTAGCTTGCCAATCGGCGAGTTACAAACTAAACGATTATGGAGTTACAAACTCCGTCGACCCTGAGTTACAAACTAAGCAATCGCTGAGTTACAAACTCAACTTTTATCCCTATATTGCAATGATCTATAGCTACTTGGAACCCGTAATTTACTCTGCAGATTTCGCTTTATTGCCAAGGTGGAACTTAGGTAATTTCCCTTTGCCACCCGAGAGCTCTACGGGGGTACCCACCACGTACTTCATATAGAAGTGGTAGCATATCATGGTAAGGGGTAGGGCAAAGAGCATCCCGAAGAAACCAAAGAGGGAGCCCCACACGGTGAGGGAGAGGAGAATCGCAATAGGATGAATACCGAGCGACTGTCCTTGGATCAGCGGTGTAAGGAGCACTTGCTGTAGCACGTCACTCAGCACCACCACCCCTACACCAGCAAGCAGGAGGAGGAAGAAGTTATCGCCCGTTACTACCGATTGTAGGCCCACTAGTATCACCAAGGGGAAGTAGCCTAAAGTCTGCATATAAGGAATCATATTCAGAAGGCCTATCAATAGTCCTAGCGTAATCCCCATTGGCAAGTCGATGATATAGAAGCCCACCGCCATCACCACGCCACAGATCATCGCTATCAATGCCTGGCTACGGAAGTAAGCATTGGCATAGTGACCCGTCACCTCGCCTAGTTCCTGCATAAAAGGTCGAATACTCACTGGTAGCATCTGCATAAAGCCCTTTTGGATCTTTTCGTAATCGAGCATTAAGAAGACTAGATAAAAGATGAATACATAGACCACAGCCAGCCCAGAGAGGAGGTCGAAGGTCCCTTGAATCAAGTTCCATCCCTTTGTAAAGATCTTCTCAATAGAGCCGAGTAGCTCCTGTACATTGATACTCTCCACCAGTTCCTCTAGTTTCTGTACCACCTGGCTTCGTGTAGAGAGCTCCTCGGGCAGAAGGCTAAAGAGGTAAGCAGCGATATCATATTGCTTCAGCAGTGCCCACCCCCTACTCACCTCGTTGGAGATACTCGGAATCAAGATAGCAAAAAGCCCAGCCACTAGCCCTATTGTCACCAGTAATACAATGGTGGTAGAGAGCCACCGCTTGCGGATCTTGCACTTATTCTCCAAGAAGTGGAGCAGAGGCAACATCAGATAAGCCAGAAGCCAAGCGATGATCAACGGTATCAGGAAATAGCTGAGGCGCGCCACCAGCCATACTACCGCCACTAATATCAAGAGCCCGAAGCCGATACGGGCAATACGATCTAGGGTAAAGGGTTTCCGAAAAAACTCCTCAATTTGTCTTGGTTTCATATCTTATTAAGCATCCACTTTAATTTTAATTACCTTTGCACAAAGATAGAGAATTATGATGAGATACAAACAGAGACCAATAAGAATAGGTGGGCTACTGCTTCTGCTTCACCTCTTACTCCTTTCCCCTGCATCAGCACAAAGGGTGAAAGTGCCGAGCGAACCGGCAGCACTGTCGCAATCCTTCTGGACCCTCTCCATCCAAGATGCCGAGAGTGGCCAAGAGTTGGTGGGTATCCGAAGTCACCACCTTGCTACTCCTGCCAGCACTATGAAACTGATCTCCACTGCTACCCTTTGGAGCCAAAAGGGAGGAGGGCTAAGGATTCCTACTGAGATCCACACCACTGGCACTATTGCTCAAGGGAAGCTGGAGGGCGACCTCTACATTGTGGGGCACGGCGACCCCTCCATCGGCTCTCGTTACTTCTGGAATAGTGACCAAGATCGCTTCTTCAAGGAGGTGGCCTCGGCACTAAAGGCCAAGGGGATCACACAGATCAAGGGGAATATCATCGCCCTCAGCCCAGAGAGCGACTTCCAAGCTGTCAACCCACGCTGGATAGCCTATGATATGGGCAATGCCTATGCCCCGGGGCTCTGGAGCCTCAATGCTTACGACAATAGCTATGCCCTACACTTTAGCCACTACGGAAAGAGCTATGAGGTCTCCCCTGCAGTGCCAGAGCTGAAGCTACAGAAGGCCTACCAAATCACCTCTAGTCGCTCTCGAGACTCCCTCTACATCTCCCCCTTTCCTCACCCCGATGGGAGCTACGATATTACAGGTGCCTACCCCGAGCGAATAGAGAAACTTAGGGTAAGGGCGGCACTCCCAAATCCTCCGCTTTTTGTGGCAGATCGCCTTCGGCAGGTATGCCAAGGGGCAGGGATCGAAGTGGCAGGGGAAGCACGAGTGGTTCGCCACCTTCCGCCAGAGACGCAGCTCCTCTTCACCTACCAATCGGCCCCCCTTCGCACGCTGATCCAGATCACCCTACACTACAGTCACAATCTCTTTGCCGAAGGGTTGCTCCGACAGCTTACTTGGGACAAGGCACCACGACCAGGGCACAACGCTACTCAGACCGCCATCGAAGAGGTACACCGCTACTGGAGTAGCCGGGGCATCAATACCCGCGAATTGGAGATGATGGATGGCTCCGGCCTTTCGCCCGAAAATAGGGTCTCGGCCTATTTCCTCGCCACAATGCTGGGCAAAATAGAGCGCGCCGATCCTTCCGGTAGCTTCCGAAGCCTCCTCCCAAGAGCCGGTATGGAAGGGACTCTCTCCCATTTCCTCAAGGGCACTCCCCTCCAGGGTAAAGCGCGCCTCAAGAGCGGTACGCTCCGTAATGTGATCTGCTACGCTGGTTACGTGGAGATAGAGGGGCACACCTATACCGTAGCTCTTATGGTCAATAACTTCTACGGCAGCTCCTCCACCATCCGCCGAGCTATGGAGGATATCCTCCTCTCCGCCTTCGGCTACTAACTTAAAAAGCTATTGCACGAAGGTAATGCCATAGAGCGCCTTCGTGCAATAGTCTCTTTTTTACGTATTCTCCTTAAGAGAAAGGGGCTACCATAGGATGATCTTAGTTACCGTCTTAGGTTGGTTCTTAGCATAAGCTACACCGATAGCTCTAGCAGCTTGAGTGGCGGCCATAGTCTCCTTGTGCCTCCTATTCAGCTCCTTTTCTCTGAGTGCCCACTCCCGCCTCTCGTCGGCAGATAGTTTTTTCTCTATCTTATTCATAATAGCTTTCGCTCTACTAGCTGAAGAGGTGTTGGAGGGGATTTGAGATAAGAGGGCGAGCGCCTCTTGAGCTCCATTTTGGTTAGGACTTGCAATCCATGCAGCCTCGGCTTTTTGACATAGATCTGCTGCCAACTTATCATTATAAAGTTTGTAGCATTCATTCATCGCTGCTACCACCCTGTCATATCCATTAACTGCAGATGGTATCTCACCTAGTACATAAAGAGCATGCTCGTATTCACCCTGCTTAGATAAGTTCTTGGCCTGATTGAGCATATTCTTCAGGTTCGCCTCATAGTAAGAGATGATCCGTTGCTGGGCTCTACCGAGGAAAGATTGAAATTCGGGAGTATCGAGTTTGAGACTCGAAGCCGCTTTTGCAATAGTATTTTGCTTTGTGGTTCCAGTACTCTTTACGACGATACTCTCGGTATCATACACATTGCCAGTCATCCAATCAACGATAGAGAAGGTAAAGTCGAGCTCCATATCAGTTTTCACTGGTACCGAAGCTCGAGTATTCTCCGACACTATCCCGATGGTTGGGAGAAGAGCGAAGCGTGCCAGTGGGTCGTTATTAACCAGCCCCACGGCATTAAGCGCCTTCACCATCTTATTTTTCAGTTGCGTATCTACCTTATTACTTAGCTCATAGTCCGACTTGGCGTGAGCTGGAGTAATAGGAACACCTTGAGCATTTGCACTCAATGCCATAGCATAGGCACTTAGTACCATAGCTACAATATATATCAAACGTTTATTCATACAGAGTTACTCAATGGTTATGGTTACTTTTCCGATACCTTCATTCCTTAGCTTGGCATTAAGCCCACAATCCTTAAGGTATTTGCGAAGTGGGGTGAAGAACTTACGACCATCTAGGGCCTTGCCATTTTCATCGAAAAGAGGCATCATCACCTGAGAGGCTTGGAAGTTATGCTCATCTACATTATCAACGGAGTAGGCTCCTCGCACACAATTTCTATCCAACCACTGTGTGATAAGATCCTCCAATGTAGTTGAACCAAAGTCATCGTCAATTGCCTGGCTTCGGCTAATGATATGTATAGACGCTTCACGACCCTTCTCGGCCATTTCCTGGAAGGTACTCATCAATTGATCATTAAACTTATCAATCTTATCAATCACCGCCTCAGCAAGCAAGCTCTGGGGCATAGCGCCAATAGCTGGAGCACTCTCCCCACTAGCACCAGCGATCTGCTTGCTACTGCACACCTCAATACCCTCAAAGGTAACGTAGAGGCATTGCCTTGGCCCCACCTCCTTTAGCTCGTAATTGAGCATCACATCAATATCACGTGGAATAACGTATTCCTCATTATTCTGCACCTTCTTGAGTTCCATTTCAAGACTAGTCATAGGGAAGCCTCTATCCTTCATCAGCTCTCCAAACTTTGCAACCACAGCCTTTACCTCATCATTAAGGAAAGCTAGATTGTAGTGCTGGTAAAAATTAAGCTGGCCAAGGTCGTCTGTCCCCTCGAGCAACCCCATCTTGAGCAATAGAGCGTCTGAAGGGATAATCATGATACGTGGCTTCTTAGCTGCTTGCCCAAAGGCCTGCACAGAGGTGAATAACAATAGTACTAAGGAGATAAAAATAGTAATTCTTTTCATAGCCCTACTGTTTATTAAAACAAGAAATCAAGTTTCTTAATCACCCCCTGCTCCTCAAGATACTTGCGAAGTGCATCTTTCTGTACAGATACAGCAACACCCACCTTGTACATATTGCCCACCTTCAAGCGGTCTTGAGCAGAAACTGTGCCATCGGAAGAGAGGCTCACGAAGCGTAGATACTCGCCACTGTCAAAGAACTTTTTGAAGAACGACTCATGCTCCGCCTGTTCGTTGGGCTTAACGAGTGCTGGCTGCTGGCTGACACCTGCACCACCAGGAACCCCTTTGAAGAGTATCCCGTGTACCGCATCGCGCTTAGCCTGCTGGATCGCCTTATCTTGCGTACGTCCATAAGAGTAAACCTTTACGAGCGAAGAGCCTTGAGAGCCTACAGCTAAGCTATGTAATTCATAACCATAATTAGCAGTTGACTTGCAACCCGAAAGAGCAAGTAACAAGCTAGAAATACAGAGTAAGTAAAGAATCTTTTTCATCACAAATAATGATCTATATTAAATAATCGAGCAAGCGTCCTACCCCCTCCCAACTTTCCTTAAGTCGGAGAAAGGATAGAACGATTGACTATAAGCGTATATCGTTAGAAGCCAAAGCGTAAGCCAAGGCCGAAGTTAATTGGGCTAATACCATAAGCCTCGGATATCACTTTACTACCTGTAAAGAAATAGCTATACTCAGCCATAGCATAAATAGATACGCTAGGAGATACATAAGCACCGAAGCGAGCACCACCTGATACATAGTTGCACTTAGACTCGTAACCAGAGATAGCAAAGGCACCGTAACCTGCATTCACTGAAGCGGTGAGCAAACGTGCGAAGTTGAACTCCTTACGCACACCTACATCATAGCGATAGATAAGGGTTAGATTTGTACCTTCACCAAACTTAACAAGGCCAAACTTATCCCCTACGGTAGCTTTGGTACCAAATGGGAGGGCGAACCTACCATATACAAATAGACCTGGCATAGAGCCCTTGCCCTTGAATAGCTTACCAATAAGGTCGGAAGCGCGATAGTCTAGCTCAAGACCAGCCAGCATGTAGCTAGCTACGATATTGGCACCTAGCCCAAGGTCGGGATTCTCTACAAGCGTCATACCCTCTGAAAGCTTACCTCCAGCATACTGATAGAACTTAGTATAGTCAGTACTTTCACCAGTTGCGACACCTCTATTATCAGCGATGTAAGTGCCTACACGTACCGTACCTCTTCTCTTACTTACGATAGCACCTTCATCATTCATTACCTGCTCGTATACAGAGAAGCGTCTGTCCGTTGCAAGGTTCTCTTTTCTACCCAACTTAGCTTGGATAGGTGAG
>USJF01000066.1 GCA_900554935.1 uncultured Porphyromonas sp. | reverse complement strand
GACTGGAGAAGACCCGCCATGCCTCTACGCTCCTTGGGCTAACGGACGATGCTGCACTCATAGCACCCACCTCGGGTGAGCAGCAGTTGTTGGCGAGCCAATTGCTACTAGAGGGCATCCACTTTGACCTTGTCTATTTCCCCCTTCAATACCTAGGCTTTAAGGCGGTCACCTCTGCCGTATCGGAGATCATTGGCATGGGTGGGACACCACGGCAATTGACGCTCTCCCTTGGCCTTTCCCAACGCTTCAAGGTGGAGGATGTAGATATATTGATGCTTGGGGTGAAGGATGCTTTGGCGCTCTATAGTATTGACTTGGTAGGGCTGGAAGTGAGTAGCTCTTACACGGGGCTTACCATTGCGGTGACGGCGCTCGGCAGTGTGGCAAGTGGGGAAGAGCTACGCCGAAGCGGAGCGAAGAAGAATGACCTCCTTTGCCTTACTGGTAATGTGGGAGCCGCCTACATGGGGTTGCAGTTATTGATTAGAGAGAAAGTGGCTTTCGACGGTACTGCCGACTTCGAGCCACAGTTTGGCGGTCGCGAATATATCCTTCAGCGACAGATGAAGCCCATCGCTCGGCTAGATATCCTAAGGCAGTTACAAGCGGCTGGTATCAAACCGACGGCGATGATCAGCGTTCGTGACGGTCTGGCAAGCGATCTACTTCAGATATGCCACGCTTCGGGTGTTGGAGCTCGTATCTATGAAAAGGCGATTCCGATAGACCACGAGACAGTAGGGATGGCGGAGGAGTTGGGGCTTTCGCCTACATTAGTAGGGATGAATGGCGGAGACGACTTTGAGCTTCTCTTCACCATCCCACTCGGACTGAAGGATCTGGTAGATGCGATGGAGGATATTCGCCAGATAGGCTTTATTACCGACGAAGATAATGGCGTGCGACTAGTCTCCTCTGGGGGTAGCGAAACGACCATTGTCGCACAAGGATTTAATAGAGAGGAGGAGGACGAATGAAACAATACCAAGAGCTACTGAGGAAGATCCTCGATGAAGGGGTAGAGAAGAGCGATCGCACCGGCACCGGCACTAAGAGCTTATTTGGGTATCAGATGCGGTTTGACCTCTCGAAGGGTTTCCCGCTACTTACCACTAAGAAGCTACACTTGAAGAGCATCATCTACGAACTCTTGTGGTTTATCAAGGGAGATACCAACGTACGCTATCTACAGGAGCACGGGGTGCGTATATGGAATGAATGGGCCGATGAAGCAGGCGACCTAGGGCCGATTTACGGAGCGCAGTGGCGACACTGGTGTGATGCCAAAGGGCAGGAGCACGACCAGCTAGCAGAGGCTATTGAGACGATCAAGAAACATCCCGATAGTCGCCGGATCATCGTGAGTGCGTGGAATGTTGGGCAGTTACAAGAGATGCATTTGCCCCCTTGCCATCTCCTCTTTCAGTTTTACGTAGCAGAGGGGCGCCTCAGCCTGCAACTTTACCAACGTAGTGCCGACGTCTTCCTCGGCGTTCCCTTCAACATAGCCAGTTACGCCCTACTACTAATGATGGTGGCGAAAGTAACGGGGCTAAAGCCGGGTACCTTTGTCCACACCCTTGGCGATGCCCACCTTTATCTCAATCACCTAGAGCAGGCGCAGATACAATTGGGTCGGGAGCCTCGTGCTTTGCCAGAGATGAAGATTGTGCGTGAGGTAAAGTCGATTGACGACTTCTGGTATGAAGACTTCGAGCTAGTGGGCTACGACCCTCACCCACATATCAAAGCAGAGGTATCTGTATGAAATCAGAGCTACACATCATCGTCGCCATAGCGGATAATGGAGCGATAGGATTCAAGGGCGATATGCCGTGGGGCCGACAGCTTCCTGCCGATCTTCGACACTTCAAGGAGACCACGATGGGCTATCCAATTGTGATGGGGCGTAAGACCTTTGAGAGCCTCCCCAAAGGAGCGCTTCCAGGTCGACAGAATATAATAGTCACACGCAACACCGCCTACCACGCAGAGGGCGCCGAAGTAGTTCATAGCCTAGAGGAGGCGATGGAGGTAGCGAAGGGAGAGCAGCTCTTCCTCATCGGTGGTGGCGAGCTCTACCGACAAGGGATAGCCCTAGCCGATCAGCTACACGTGACCCTCGTCCATCACCAATGGCCAGAGGCAGATACCTTCTTTCCCGATATAGATATAGACCTTTGGGAGTGCACTCAGAATGAGCCCCACGAGGCAGATGAGCGCAATGCCTTCCCCTACTCCTTTACCACTTGGAAGCGAAAAGCATAATGGCAGCATTCGAGGTGCTTTACGAGGATAATCACCTGATCATTATCAGCAAACGAGCAGGAGAGATCACACAGGGCGATAGCACAGGCGACCTACCTTTGCCCGAAAAGGTAAAGCAGTACCTCAAAGAGAAGTACCAAAAGCCGGGGAACGTATTCCTCGGAGTGGTACATCGACTAGATCGGCCAGTAAGTGGCATAGTGGTCTTTGCCAAAACCTCCAAGGCACTCTCCAGGATGAATCAACTCTTTCGCAATGATAAGGTAGAGAAAGTATACCACGCCATTGTGGAGCAACCCCCAAAAGAGCCAGAAGCGACGTTGGTGCATTGGCTCAAAAAGAATCCCAAGCAAAATAAGTCTTACATCGTAGCCACTGGTAGCAACGGTGCCAAAGAGGCCCGTCTCCACTATCGAATGATCGGCGAAAGTGATCGATATACCCTCCTCGAGGTACGGCTAGAGACAGGGCGGCACCACCAGATACGTGCTCAGCTCAGTGGCATCGGATGCACCATTCGGGGCGACCTAAAGTATGGTGCCAAGCGGAGCAATCCCGACGGCTCGATCTCTCTACACGCCAGAGAAGTGAGCTTCACGCACCCCGTCTCGGGCAAAGCAATCTCCGTAGTGGCTCCCTACCCCTTCGAAGACCCCCTCTGGGGCTACTTCAAGTAGTCACCCCCTCTCTTTCCACTCCTCTTGTTTCGGTGAGGGGACTAAAGTTTGGCAGAAAATAGGTATCTTTGAGGTATATAGTATTTTAATAACCAAACTAAAGAGAGACCATTTGCTATGAGTAAATCCAATCCGAAGATTGATCAATTTGTAGAGGAGAATAAAGGGAGATTTCTGGAGGAGCTATTTGAGCTCATTCGCATCCCATCGGTAAGCTCGCAGAGCAAGCACAAGCCAGATATGATACGCTGCGCCGAGCATTGGCGCGAGCTACTACTAAAGAGTGGTATGGACAAGGCAAAGGTGATGCCTACTAAGGGCAACCCTGTGGTCTATGCCGAGAAGCTACTCGACCCCTCATACCCTACCGTATTGGTTTACGGCCACTACGATGTGATGCCACCCGAGCCACTTGAGCTATGGAAGTCGGAGGCTTTTGAGCCTGAGGTACGCGATGGCATTATCTACGCTCGTGGGGCTGATGATGATAAGGGGCAGACAATGTGCCAGGTAAAGGGACTAGAGACGGCTATTAAGCTGGATCTACTTCGCTGCAATGTGAAGGTGATGCTAGAGGGCGAGGAGGAGATCGGTTCGCCTAGCCTTGAGGCTTTCTGCCAAGAGCATAAGGAGCTACTGAAGAGCGACCATATCCTCGTGAGCGATACCGGTATGCTGAGTGTGGAGCACCCATCAATGACAACGGGTCTGCGTGGCCTTTGTTACTGGCAGATAGAGATGACGGGGCCTAGCCACGACCTCCACTCGGGTATTTATGGCGGTGCCGTGGGCAATCCTCTCAATGAGCTGTGCAGGCTGATTGCTAAGATGCAGGATGAAAAGGGTAGAATCACTATCCCCGGCTTCTACGATGACGTGGTAGAATTAACCCCAGCAGATAGGGAGATGACCAAGAAGATCCCATTTGACGAAGCAGCCTACAAGGCAGAGATAAAGGTGAAGGAGCTACATGGCGAAGAGGGATACCATACCTTGGAGCGTACTGGGAGCCGTCCTAGCTTTGACCTTTGTGGCATTTGGGGTGGATACCAAGGCGAGGGCGCTAAGACCATCCTTCCAAGCAAGGCCTTTGCCAAAGTCTCTTCTCGCCTAGTGGCCAACCAAGATGAGCATAAGATCGCACAAGCCTTTATCGACTACGTCCATCAACTAACGCCTGATCACGTGGAGGTAAAGGTGGAGTATCTACATGGCGGTACGCCTTATCTATGTCCTAGCGACCTACCTATATATAAGGTAGCAGAAGAGGCGTATGAGGCGACTTTCGGCAAGAAGCCACTAGCTGTCCGCTCCGGTGGTAGCATTCCAATCATCGCTACCTTTGAGCGCGTGCTAGGAGTGAAGAGTATATTGATGGGCTTTGGACTTGGTAGCGATGCTATCCATTCGCCAAATGAAAACTTCCCTCTCTTCAACTTCCATATCGGCATCCGCACAGTTGCTGAATTTTACGCAAGATACGGACACAATGAGTAAGCTATTTATTAAGAACCCTCTGCACCCTGATGGCGTGCGGAGGGATATCCTCATCGAAGGCAATAAGATAGTAGCTATCGGCAACCTACAAGGGATGGAGACTGGGGCAGAGGTGATTGATGCTTCGCACTTGGCAGTGATTCCTGGCTTGATCAACTGCCATACCCACGCTGCAATGACCTTTTTCCGAGGTTATGGCGATGACCTACTTCTGATGGATTGGCTCAATAATATGATTTGGCCAGTAGAGGCACACATGACCGAAGAGGATGTCTATGTCGGAGCTAAGCTCGCTTGCCTCGAGATGATCAAGAGTGGCACTACTGCTTTCCTAGATATGTACTCCTTCCCTCACGGCACAGCAAGAGCGGTAGAGGAAATGGGGCTAAGGGCCAATGTCTCCTACACTGTATTTGATAGAGGAGATAAGGAGCGTGCAGAGCTGGATAAGCGGAATATGGAGCGATATCTCAAGGAGTTTGAGCGCTACTCAGACCGAGTACAGCTCTCGATTGGTCCGCACGCCATCTACACGGTTACCGGCCCTATGCTACAGTACACCCACGACTTTGCCAAGGCAAATGACCTATTGGTACACCTACATCTCTCCGAAACGGAGGGCGAGGTAAAGGAGTGCGTGAAGGAGCACGGCACCACACCTGTTAGATACCTCCAGCAATTGGGCGTGCTCTCTCCCAATCTAGTGCTTGCCCACTCGCTTTGGATGGATAGCGAAGAGCTTCAGATCCTTGCCGACCATGGCGTGGCGTGTGTCCACAACCCAGCTTCCAATATGAAGCTAGCCAGTGGTTATCGCTTCAAGATCGAGGAGATGTGGAAAAAGAGGATCCGCGTAGGCATCGGTACGGATGGTACTTCTAGCTCCAACAACCTAGATATGTTTACCGCCATGAAGCTTACTTCCTTCCTCGCTAAGGCGTGGTCTGGAGATCCTACGAGTGCCAAAGCGGGGGATGTATTCAAAGCAGCTACGTTTGCAGGAGCAGAGATTCTCCGCATCCCTGCTGGGCGAATTGAGGTAGGCCGACTTGCCGACCTTGCCCTTTTGCAACTAGATATTCCGGAGATGACCCCTTGTCACAACTTGGTGAGCAACGTAGTCTATTCGGCCAATGGAAGTGCCGTTGATACTTTGATAGTCGATGGACGTGTATTGATGCGTAATCGCCATGTGCCAGGCGAAGAGGCTATTATGGCGGAAGCTCGCACAGTAGCCCGCAACCTATTTGAGAGAAGTAAGAAACAAAAGTGATAGTAAATTGAAAAGATTATGGTAGAGTACAAGCAATATCAAGAAGCAGCGGACTATCTTAGACCGCTGATCCCACAAGAAACCAAAGTAGCCATCACACTGGGTTCTGGCTTGGGCCAACTAGCTGATAAGATAGAGGAGGCACGTATTATCCCTTATGCCGATATCCCCAACTTCCCTAAGTCTACTGCCTTAGGGCACAAGGGCAACCTCATCGTGGGCAAGCTCGAGGGTAGTCCAGTAATCGCCATGCAGGGACGCTTCCACTACTACGAAGGCTACCCAATGGAGAAGGTCACCTTCCACGTACGCGTATTCAAGCTCCTCGGCATAGAGTACCTATTTGTCTCTAATGCCGCCGGTGGTATCTGCGACCAGTACAAGGTGGGCGATCTGATGATTATTAGAGACCACATCAATATGCTCCCCAACCCACTGATCGGTAAGAATATGGAGGAGTTTGGACCACGTTTCCCTGATATGACACGAGCTTACGACCGCCCACTCATCGCTAAGGCCGAAGAGCTTGGTCGCCAACTTAATATCCCACTTCATAAGGGCGTCTATATTGGCTGGACAGGTCCTAGCTACGAAACCCCAGCGGAGTATAAGTATCTAGGCATCATCGGAGGTACCGCTATCGGGATGAGCACCGTACCTGAGGTAATTGTTGCTCGCCACTGCGATATCCGCGTCTTTGGTATGTCGGTAATTACCAACGAAGGGTATCACTTCACTGATGACTTCGTCAATGATGGCGACGATGTAATACGTGCTGCCAACGCCGCATCCGAGAAGATGGGTCGTCTCTTTACAGCACTTATCAAGACACTCTACTAACCTAGAGTAGCATAAATTACTAAGGGGCTATACCATCCAAGCGATGATATAGCCCCTTAGTCTCTAATCTCCTTCCCCCTTAAAATAGAAAAAGAGTGTCTCCCGACACCCTCAATCTCAAACCTATAATCTAATACTATTATGAAAAAACCACAATGCAAAGGTAGGCATTATTATTGATACTTGCAACTATTACACTCTATTATTATGTTAAAAGATTATTACGGTGACAAAATGAAAGCAAAACGGTGATAAAACCATCTACACATTTACTTTAGTAGTTTATTTGCAGGTAGAAGCGACATTTATCAATCTTTACCATCAAAAGTATTTTAGTGCGGGTTTAAATAATCAAAGAATACATTCATACTTTGTCCAATTCGTAAAAAAATTGTAACTTGCGGTAAATTAGTGAGGTAGTCCCAAGGCGAAG
>USJF01000065.1 GCA_900554935.1 uncultured Porphyromonas sp. | reverse complement strand
TAACCCACTGATATTGAGGCAGAAAAATTTTCCAATTATTTTAGGAAGCAGAGCGATTAATAAGGAGAGCCAATAATTTTCAGTACTTTTGCTCTATATACATTATATATATGTACACTTAAGAGCGATATAGATATGAGCAAGCGATGGAGACAATTGCTGCTTTTTGCCCTACTCATTGGGGCATTAGCCACAAGTGGAGCAGCACAAATGAGGGCAATTACACAAAGCGGACGAGTGGTACTTCTCTACCCCGACGGCACTTGGCAGTATGAAAATAGCAATAACGGACTTGACGACTACGGTTGGGGCCGCGGCGACTCCCAAATAAATATCGACTCCGGCGCTTCTGGAAAACGGTTTGGTGCGCTGATAGATCGCCGCCTCTACTTCATCATCAATGATGGGCAGCTCGAAGATCTCTATATTTATGACGACCGAGGCTCCGTCGCCTACTCTCTCCGTGAAGGGGTTGAGCGCGTCCCATTCAATTGGACCATCCAGTATGATATTGGCACAAAAGGCAGAATCCGGAAGCTAGGTCCCTATGAATTTGAATACAATTGGCTAACCGGACAATTGGAGAAAGTGGGGAATTACCAAATCGAATACCACTTTCACAATAATAAAGTAGAGCGCATAGGGCGATACCGCATCGAGTACGACTTCCACACCGAGCGACTTTCGCAGTTTGGCAACCTCCATATCGAATACGATTTCATATCGGACAGTATAGAGCGTATCATCGGCCGGGAAGAGAATGTGATGCTCTACCTACTCAGAGGATAATTTCATTAGCGAAGGAGTCCAGCAATCAGCGTATAGTAGGGGGCAAGGCTATTTCCTTGGCTCCATAGCATGGGAATACCCAATAGATCCGAGGCGGTAGCTCCGAGGTCAAAGCCAAAGTTCTCCAATGAGTTTCTAGCTTTATCAGGATGGATACAAGGCTTGTCAACTAGACGAGTACAAGCTCCCTTAGGGCACAGTTTGCAACTTCCGGGATAGCACGCCCTACTCCCTGGGTGGGTAGCTTCCAAAGCCAATAGCTCGGGATCGATCTGCGCTCTTGCCCATCGCATGATCTCCTCCACCGCTTCATTACGTGCTTCGGGGCTGGGATAAATAGTTGCCGCCATCTCTGGCTCCAAGACTACTTGATACCCTATAATATCCACCGTGTGGTACGGCTGGAGAAATTCATTGATATCAAAGTCAAAAGGTGGGCATACCCACTGCTGACCATAGTTTCGGCATTGCTTGCAATAGCCCAAGAACTTCTCTATATGCTGATATCGCTTCTGGTATTCCAGAAGCGATATCGTAGCTGTATGCTTAATAATATGTGCCAGGTCGCCCATCTTACTCCTTGAGGATTACATCATGTGCACCACCCTCCACGATAGAGGTAGATGAAACGAGAGTCACCTGGCTACTACGGTGAAGAGCCTTGATATCCACTGCTCCACAACTACACATAGTAGCCTTCATCTTACCGAGCGTGAGCATCAGGTTGTCCTTCATTTTACCAGCATAAGGCACATAGCTATCAACCCCCTCCTCAAACTTCATGCCCTCGGTCTCACTACCGCTATCGTAGCGCTGCCAGTTCTTAGCTCTATTGGAGCCCTCACCCCAGTACTCCTTCACATAGTTATTATTCACCTTGAGCTTCTTTGTTGGGCTCTCATCAAATCGAGCGAAGTAGCGCCCCATCATCAGGAAGTCAGCCCCCATGGCGAGTGCCAACGTCATGTGATAGTCGTGTACAATACCACCATCGGAGCAAATTGGGATATAAACACCCGTCTCCTCAAAGTATTGGTCCCTAGCCTCAGCGATATCCATCACTGCAGAGGCTTGGCCACGCCCTATTCCCTTTTGCTCACGAGTAATACAGATAGAGCCACCGCCGATACCCACTTTCACAAAGTCGGCACCAGCCTCCACGAGATAGCGGAAGCCATCCTTCTCCACCACATTACCGGCTCCGATAGGGAGCTCAGGGTAGTGCTGCTTCACCCATTGCAAAGTCTGTTGTTGCCACACAGAGTAGCCATCGGAGCTATCGATACAAACCACATCCACTCCAGCCTCCACGAGTGCAGGCACCCGCTCCTTATAGTCACGAGTATTGATACCAGCTCCCACAAGCAGTTGCTTATTCACCTTGTCCGAAAGCTCACAAGGGTTTTCCCGGTGGCTATCATAATCCTTACGGAAGACAAAGAACTGAAGGTTCTGCCTCTCATCTATTATAGGAAGGGTATTGAGCTTATGCTCCCAGATAATATCATTCGCCTCCGAAAGGGTAATCCCTAGACGACCCACTGTGAGCTTGGCAAAAGGCGTCATAAAGGAAGCAATCTTCGTCTCTCTTGGCGTAGTGCTCAGCCTATAGTCACGACTTGTAACGATTCCGAGGAGCTTGCCATTGGGCGTACCATCTTCGGTAATTGCGATGGTAGAGTGTCCCGTAAGGTGCGTAAGGTCTAGTACATCCTGCAGTGTTTGATCGGGTGTAAGGTTTGAGTCACTAGTCACAAAACCGGCTTTAAACTTCTTCACCTTTCTCACCATCTCCGCCTGGCTCTCAATGGGTTGTGAGCCAAAGATAAAGGAGAGACCACCATTCCGTGCCAGTTCAATCGCAAGGGTATCATTAGATACCGACTGCATGATGGCACTCACAAAAGGGATATTGAGTTGGATCCTCGACTCCTCGCCTCGATGAAACTTCACGAGTGGAGTCCGCAAGTTGATATTCTCAGGGGTGCACTCTTCGGTGGTTAGCCCCGGTATAAGTAGATATTCTCCAAAGGTATGAGAAACTTGATTGAGTACTTTTGCCATACTTCCTCCTATTCTAAATTTATAAGGTACAACTTGCACGCAAAGTTACACTTTTTTCCGCACATCTATGCTAATTGTAAGCGGAAAGATGTGGGGATAGGCATTAGGAGAGGGCTAAACGCATAGATTCATCGAAGCATCTATGAATACAGCCCTCTTGAGAGGCTCTTCGCTGTATTCACAACCCACTGGATTTCTGTGCTGTATATAGGTCATTAACGAGTTCGTATCACGATCATCGCCGAGTTACAAACTAAGGAATCGTGGAGTTTGTAACTCAACCATCGCTGAGTTTGTAACTCCTCGACTACTCAGTTACAAACTCAGCTTATTGGATTTATAACCTAGTGGTTTATAGCGGATTGAAACAATATAGATGGAGGACTAAAAAACACCCATAGTTCTCTTCTATTGAAAAAGGGGCAAGCCTATTACTCCATAAGAAACCGGACATACAATCTCTTTATTAAGCCTTCCTAACTTGTGAAATTGAGATGGGCAAGAGATATTATCAGATTATATGGCTTTTTTGTATCTTTGTTGAGAAGGGGGAGGATGTTATTTTTTGATTAGGTATTGAAGATTGTTATGGAAGAAGAGATATTTGAGGGTTACGAATTGAAGTGCATTGGCATCCTCACTTCGGGCGGGGATGCACCGGGGATGAATCCTGCCATTCGGGCAGTGACACGTACTGCCATCTACAAGGGGCTAGAGGTGAGAGGCATCTACCGTGGCTACAAAGGACTAATAAATAATGAGATCGTAGACTTTCACACGGAGAATGTGAGCAATATCATCCAGCGTGGTGGCACGATACTCAAAACCGCTCGATGCGATGAGTTTAAGACTCCCGAAGGGCGCGCTCTTGCTTACGACAATATGCGTAATGCTGGAATTGATGCTCTGGTGGTGATTGGCGGTGATGGCACGCTTACGGCAGCAAGGCTCTTTGCGGCGGAATTCAACTTCCCGATTGTGGGTCTTCCAGGGACTATTGACAATGACCTTTGCGGTACCGACCGCACCATAGGCTATGCCACAGCTCTCAATACGATCATGGAAGCGGTGGATAAGATTCGTGATACCGCCTCTTCGCACGACCGCCTCTTTGTGGTAGAGGTGATGGGGCGTGATGCTGGGTTCCTAGCACTCAATGGGGCCATTGCTTCGGGTGCGGAGGTGGCTATCATCCCTGAGGTGCACGAGGCGGAGGAGCAGATTACTCAGATGATTGCCAATGGGTTCCGTAAGAGCAAGAATAGTAGCATTGTGCTAGTGGCGGAAAGCGAGAGCACGGGCGGTGCGATGGGTGTGGCGAAGCGAATCAAGGAGAGCCACCCTGAGTACGATGTGCGGGTCTCTATCCTCGGGCATATGCAGCGAGGTGGTAGCCCCTGCGCCGAAGACCGCATTATGGCAAGCCGTATGGGCGTGGCAGCGGTCGAGGCGCTCCTCGATGGGCAGCGGAATGTGATGATTGGAATTGTCAATGACGAGATTGTCTACGTACCATTTAGCCGTGCTATCAAGGACGATAAGATGGTAGACCCCGCAATGGTTCAGGCCCTTGCGATGCTTTCACTCTAAAGACGATAAATATGACACAAAGAGATATCCCCTATAAGTTGGTGGCACTGGACCTTGATGGTACCTTGGTAGATGATCAAAAGCGACTTCTGCCCAGTACGATCAGTTCGGTGATGGCGATCCAAGAGCTAGGCGTGAAGGTGGTACTGGCAAGTGGTCGCCCTACCTTTGGGTGTCGCGCTATAGCCAAGACTCTGAGATTGGATCAGTACGGTGGCTATATTCTTTCGTACAATGGAGGTAAGCTCACCTCTATGGACGATGGGAAGATACTGGCGCGCCGTGCTATCCCCAAGAAGCTTTTGCCTTATCTATATGAAGAGGTGAAGAAACGGCCTGAGCTCACTATCTTTAGCTATGAGCAGCAGATGATTGTAAGTGATACGCCCGATGACCACTATGTACTGGAGGAGCAAAGGGTGGATGGTGGTATGCCGATAAAAGGTGTGGAGAACCTACTTGACGCTCTTGCGAGAGACCCCCTGAAGCTGGCGATTACGAGCGACAACACCCAAGCTCTCTATCTACTGAAGGAGGAGATGGAGGCTTACTATGGCGATCAGCTCAATTTTTTCCTCACCAATGAGCACTTCCTCGATGTGGTGCCTAGTGGTGTGGACAAGGGTTCGACCCTGGAGTTTCTTCTTGAGGAGTTGGGCATCGACCGAAGCGAATTGATTGCAGTGGGAGATAGCTACAATGACCTTGGGATGATACAGGTGGCGGGGCTCGGTGTGGCAATGGCCAATGCCACGGAGGCGGTAAAGCGCTCTGCTGATTATGTCACTACTAGCAATAATGCCGATGGTATTAGCCACCTACTCAATAAGTTTATCTTACATCCTGAGCCGGATAATGTGGGGGATCTCAGTGTGGACCTGCTCAATCAGATGATGGAGGGGAATACGTTGATGGGAACCCTTGGGATATGCTGTACCCGACTGGAGGAAGGGTATGTGGAGTGTACTATGCCAGTGGATGGACGCACGCAACAGCCGATGGGAATTCTGCATGGTGGAGCTACACTGGCACTAGCTGAGACGGCAGCGGGATATGGGTCGCTCCTACTCCTTCGTGAAAATGAGATACAGGTAGGGATGCAGGTGAGTGGCAATCATATCAGTTCGGCTCACGTGGGAGATACGGTTACGGCGGTGGGTAGGATCATCCACCGTGGGCGGAGCTCGCATGTCTGGAATATCGATATTCTCTCAGGAAGGGGGAAGTTGATCAGCAGCATAAGGGTGGTCAATAGCATTCTGAATAAGAGGTAAAAGCGACAGGCTAGGCAACTTTGGCTTACCGATGCTTGTTGTATAAATAATAAAGGATCATATTAAAGAGAAAAAGATATGTTTGAGAGGAAGAAATCAAATGACCAGCTAGTGGCAAACCTGATCAAAGGTGGCTTGATTGCACTTGCAGGTGCTGCAGCGACTACAGTATTCACGGCCTTTTACCGTCGGAAACACTCGATCCCTAAGAATGCTGAGCCTGTCACTCCCTTTAACCTAGAGCAATACCTAGGGAAGTGGTACGAGGTGGCTCGATTGGATAACCGCTGGGAGCGAAACCTGAGCGATGTCACGGCTGAGTACAACGTGATGGAGGATGGCAGGGTACAGATGATCAACTCTGGCTACAACTACAAAAAGGAGCAGTGGGTACGCTCAGAGGCGGTGGCACAGTTTGTCGGTGACCCTAATACGGCAGCTTTGGAAATAAGCTACTTCGGCCCCATCTTCACGGGCTACAATGTGCTCGCCATTGAGGGGGATTATGAGTATGCCCTAGTGGTGGGTCGTAATACCAAGCAGTGCTGGATCCTCTCACGCACGAAGGAGCTACCTGAGGAGGTGCGTGCTCGCTTTGTGACGGAGGCGATAAAGGTAGGAGTGAGGGTGAATAACCTTATCTGGGTGGATCACTCAATGGAGCCAGAGGAGTAATACGATGAGCGACTTGCTACAGTTTATATTACTTTTACCGCTGATATTGATAGTGATATTTGCTATCAAGTATTGGCGAACGATCCTCTCTGTATACAAGCTTCGGCAGCACTACAAGGCGGCACAGAGGAGTGCAGAGGAGGAGCAAGCACGACGCGAGCGTGTCAGAAAGCAGACGGAGGAGGCTCCGTCAAGCGTGGAGATGATTGATAATGCTTCCCTAGACCTTGAGGGCGGGGAATATGTAGAGTATGAGGAGGTAGAGGATGATTGAGACTAAGACTTTTGAGGTAAGGGGGATGAAGTGCGGGCATTGTGCCCAGCAGATCGAAGGGGCACTAAGGGTGTCGCGTGGTGTAAAGTCGGTAAAGGCCAACCACGAGGCTGGCACGGTAGAGGTACAATATGATGGCGACACAATTACCCCTGATAGCATAAAAAAGATAGTGGAGAGACTAGGCTTTGGCCTAGAGCTCTGATCCACTATCTAATGTTGTACACTAAGGAATTGGCTAGAACTGGTAGCCGAAACCTGCTTGAAAGTAAATGGGGTACATCGCATAGCTGATGGCGGTGAACTCTTGCTTGAAGACCTTGGAGAAGCCCCAGTTGAGGTCGGCATTGACATGGAAGTGTCGGTAGGCACGCCACGAGAAACCAAATAGCCAGCCCCACTGCCAGCGCTGCATATTATTGGAGAAATCGAAGAGCACTGGCTGATCCATGACCAGCTT
>USJF01000064.1 GCA_900554935.1 uncultured Porphyromonas sp. | reverse complement strand
GCCGAAGGGAGCGTACTCACGTACGTGACCTAGGCCGAATTCCGAAAGCAACGCCACAGATCGCCTTCGTGCAATAGTCTCAGCTTGGTGGAGTAGTTAGTTTTATTTACTTTTGTAGAAGATATTAATCAAAGGAAAGAAGCAAAACTATGCCAGACGTTGTGATGACCTTTAAGGGTCAACCATATAACCTTACGGAGGAGCCTATGATCATAGGGATTCTCAATCATACACCCGATTCATTTTATGCTGGGAGCCGAATTGAAGGCGAACGGAATATACACCGACGCATTGAGGAGATTATGGAGCAGGGGGGCAAGATGATAGATGTTGGTGGATATAGCTCTCGCCATGATGCTGCAGAGGTCTCTGAGGAGGAGGAGTGGCGCAGGGTGAAGGAGGTACTGGACATTCTGAAGAAAGAGTACCCCGAGCTACCTGTGAGTGTCGATACTTTTACTGCTTCGGTAGCACGTAAGTCGGTGGAAGAGGGGGGTGCAGATGTGATTAATGATGTATCTGGAGGGCGTATTGACCCACTTATGTTGCAGACTGTGGCGGAGCTACAGGTGCCTTATGTATTGATGCATATGCGTGGCACGCCTAAGACGATGCAGAGCCTCTGTGAGTACAAGGGTCGTGTAGCCGATGGGGTGATTGAGGAGCTACTGGTGACGATTCAGAGGCTTAGGGAACTGGGGCTAAGGAAGGAGCATATCATCCTCGACCCTGGCTTCGGGTTTAGTAAAACTACGGAGCAAAATTATGAATTGATGAGTGACCTCGATAAGTTTAGGGCACTGGACTATCCTCTCTATGTAGGTATTAGTCGCAAAAGTATGATCTACCGCTTTTTTGGCACTACCCCTGCAGATGCACTCAATGGCACTACTGTACTGAATACCTACGCCCTACTGCATGGAGCGCACTTTATTCGCGTCCACGATGTGAAGGAGGCATGGGAGGCGATGAAGATGGTACAAGAGATTAAGCGACAGAGCTAAGTAATTGGAGTATGGAGTGGTTGTCATTTTCCTTTAAGGACTTTATGGATATCCTGCTAGTAGGGCTCTTGCTCTACTACGTCTACGATGTGCTTCGAAAGAGTGGCAGTGCCACTATCTTTGGGGGTATCATTTCGCTTATCCTTATTTGGATAGTCACTTCTCAGATCCTCCGCATGAGAGTGCTGGGCGGTATCTTGGATGCCCTCTTTAGTGTCGGGATTGTGGTTATTGTGATCATTTTCCAAGATGAGATAAAGGGTTTCCTCACTCTATTGGGTAGCACGCAGAGGTGGCGATTTATCCGCCGTCTCTTTAATCCCGAAAAGAATGTGGAGGTGAGCCGGGAACAGAGCTTTATCGGAATGATATCCTTTGCCTGTGCCAATATGGCGAGGAAAAAGACAGGGGCGCTGATTGTGATTGAAGAGAGCACTAGTCTGGAGCAGTATATCCATACGGGGGAGATTATCAATGCACAGGTCAATTCACGATTGATAGAGAATATCTTTTTCAAAAATGCACCGCTCCACGATGGGGCGATGATTATTCGCGACTATACTATCGTAGCGGCAGCTTGTATTCTGCCGGTAGCGCAGGGGCAAGAGCTGCCAAAGGAAATGGGACTACGGCACCGCTCTGGGTTAGGAATGTCGCAGGCAACAGATGCCAAGGTGATCATCATCAGTGAGGAGCGTGGGGAGATATCAATTGCTCACAAAGGGGAGATGATAGCCGATGTGACGCTCGACCAGTTGCAACAATTCATTAGTAGCGACTTTACTGATCTCTCTAAAATAGGAACGCTCGTCACCGCTCACGCTGTATAGAGAGGAGGGAGATGATGCGTAGGGGGCTCTATTACTTACTTCTACTCTTTTCACTACTCTCTACACATATCGTAGAAGCACAGGATCTGGCCCCTGTGATGATGCCAGAGCTACTAGTACTAGGTAACCATGCCAAGTATGAGGAGGAGAATGATGCGGTAGCTCTGATCGAACGGACTGCTGCAAGGGAGCGAGCAGATAGGGTAGCTCGGCAGATGGATTACAGTTTTCAGCAATCGGAGCAATTGATCCTAGCTCTTGGCCGGATAGATAAGTGGAGAGGGGCACTGCGCAAGGTGGTGCCGTTCTTTGATCGTTACCTAGTTCATTCGCAGATAGATGGTAATTCGGTACTTCCCCTTTCGGAGTACCAAAAGGTATATCTCAAGGGCTATAATCATAAGACTCGGCAAGTAAATGAAGCCATATTATATAGTCGGCACAATGGCCTGGACAAGAATCTCAGCGATGGTTCACAGGGGTACGCCTAGAGGAGCTATTATCCAAGGTAGACCTCTTCGAGAAATATGTAAAGATACTCGATACTAAGTTGCCAGCACCACTATCAGAACAAGCAAGGAGTAGCTACCGATACTACCTCACCGATACCATCATCTCGGCAGGATACGTAGCTCAAGTGGTCGATTTTATCCCCCGACAGCCTCATGCTCCCTCCTTCTCTGGTCGGCTATTGATCGTAGAGGACCATGGACCACGACTCCTCAATGCCTATCTTATCTTCCCGAAGCAGACCAATATCAACTTCGTGGATGACCTTAGGCTACAACAACAATATGGAAGAGTATCATCAGTAGGTTGGCAACTGAAAGAGGAGAAGCTGGCAGGAAACCTCAAGCTATTTATCAATCTTCTTTCGCTGTACGTGGAACAATCAAGGTACTACCGTGAATACACTGAGCAACCGCCAGATGCAGAAATTATCTCCCTAAAACAGCACTTCAATGACTGGCAAGAAAGAGCATTATCCAATCCAATTATCGCCTCCGATATCTCCCGAAATCTACTCACCACAAGCGATGGACTTCGTCGGTTCATGGAGCAATTCAAGCAACTAGGATGGCAACGAGTGGTGCTAGAGCTAGTAGATATGGCGAGCATCGACTACATCCGCACCAAGTGGGATACCAATAAAGTGTATGGGGGAAGTCGATGGGATATTGGTCCTGTGAGTGAGATGGTCAATATCAACCCCACAGAAGGGCTCCGCATCAAGCTAGGAGGTCGGACGACCGGCTACTTCTCCCACCACCACTTCTTCAATGGCTACCTCGCCTACGGATTTAAGGATCGTAAGCCCAAGTACGGTATTGGCTACGCCTACTCATTTAAGCCCAAGCGCTACTTCAGAGAGGAGTTTCCCCAGCACGAAGTATCGCTCAGATACCAGCACGACCTCTATATTCCAGGACTAGAGCTCCAAAATAACGACCGAGATAATATCCTCTACGATGTAGGAGTCTCCTATCTTACCACCGCCTCTTATCGCAATCTTATAGCGGTAGAATACCTCAAAGACTTCAATGCCATCCTCTCTCTTCGGCTCTACGCCAATTACAGAGAAGACATAGCCAGCGGTCCCCTCCAATTTGTACGAGTGAATCACGACCACACGCTACAGAAGTTACCCAAGATTACCGATGTCTCCTCAGGGATAGAACTAAGGTGGGCCATAGGCGAGCGCATCTTTGATGGCTCCATGCAAAGACACCAACCCTACGCCAGAATATATCGCGAAGTACCGGTCATAAAGCTACGACACGAATGGGCCGATAGAAGGCTGGGAGGCGACTTCAATCGCCAGCGAACGGAGCTGATAGCAGAGCAAAGGCTCTGGATGGGTATCTTCGGCAGGTTAGACTACCAAGTCACTCTCGGCAAACTATGGAGCTCAGTGCCCTTCCCCGTACTCTATACACCGCCTACCAATACTGGGCTAATGCACACTCGTAATACCTTCCAATTGCTCAACCCACTGGAGTTTGTAGCAGATGAGTGGCTAACCACCTTCCTGGAGTACCATATGCGAGGTGTAGTCTTTGACCGCATTCCATTGGTCAATAAACTGGGGCTTCGTGGCGTACTAACCGCCAACATCCTTTACGGCAACCTCTCTGTCAAAAACCGGCAATCCACAGGCAAAGAGCTCTTCGTCCTGCCCGTTCACACCACCGAGATGCGAGATCAAGTCTACGCCGAGGTCGGCTTTGGACTAGAGAATATATTCAAGGTACTTCGGATAGACCTCTATCGACGTCTCTCCCCACTCAAGCCCCACTCCAAAGGGCCTTGGGGCGTTAAGCTAGACCTCTCTCTCAGCTTTTAAGTATAAAATCCGCTGGTTACTACTCCCCCTAAAGGAGAGCGTCGGATCATACGATTGCTTCACAAAAGGGCCATCCACCAATACATCAATCCACTCCAGTAGTGGTGCTCGCTCCGAGTCCTCCAGCAGTTTCTCATAGAGATAACCAGTGTAGCACCAGATGTTTTGCCCCGTCTCCTCACGCACCCGCTTCAGAAATGGTCCAAAGTCCGTAGGGTTGTAAAATGGATCTCCCCCGCTAAAAGTCACCCCATCGAGCAGAGAGTTACCCTTAATCTCCCCTATTATAGTAGTTATCTTCTCCTCCGTAAGTGGCTCCCCCGCCCGTGGCGACCAGCTGAGAGGGTTGTGACAACCAGGGCAAGCGTGCCCACAGCCAGCCAAGTAGATACTGTAGCGTATTCCATCCCCATCGAGGATCGTCTCCGGAATCACCGTAAGCAGATAGAGCATATCAATTTATGCGAGCAGCAAAATCATCCATTGTGCCGCCATCACCCGCAAAAAGAGCGTCACAGGATAGACAGTAGCATAGACCACCGAAGGGATATTGTTTTTAGTTGCATCAGGGGTCAATGAGATAGCAGGGGCAAAAGTCATATTACCCGCCACATACCCTAGTAGCGTAAAGTAATCCAGCTTAAGCCAGAAGCGCCCCATTAAGAGCGTAATCCAAAGCGGGATCATCATCATCAGCGCTGCATAGCCCATCCATACATAGCCACCGCCGACTAACTTCTCCATAAAACTACCCCCCACACTCAGCCCCACACAAGCCAAGAAGAGTGTAATTCCAAGCTCCCTAATCATCATATTGGCGCTCTCCGTATTGTGCGTATTGAGCCTAAACTTCGTCCCAAAGTTACTCAGCAAGATAGCCACTATCAGCGTACCACCCGAAAAGCCAAGCTTAATAGGCATACTCATACCCGATAGAGATATCTCCAGGCTCCCTACCAGCACACCCAAGAGCAGAGCCAAGAAAAGCACCAGTAGATTGGGTCGCCTCAAGGTCGAAGCCGAGTTGCCAAGTATCTTCTCCACATGCTTTACATCCTCCTCTTGCCCAACGATCACCACCGTATCACCCATTTGCAGTCGAAGATCCGGCTTAGCCATCAGATGGACCCCCGCACGGTAGAGACGAGAGACATTGACATTGTAGAGCGTCCTAAACTTCAGTTGCTCAATGCTCTTGCCAGTAATATTGGAGCGCGTCACCAATACCCGGTGAGACACCAGAGTATTATCCAGCTTAAACCAAGTGGCATCACTCATCTCCAGCCTACGTCCCACGAAAGCAGCGATCGTCTCCACCTCATCCTGCTCCGATATCACCAATAGCTTATCGCCCTCATAGATCTTCGAATTTGAGCTAGCCATCTCCACCTCCCCAGACGCCTCGTGTAAGATACGCGAGATAACCACCTCATACTTCTCCAGTAGCATCTTTACATGATAGATATCCATACCAAAGAGAGCCGGATTAGTCACCTCGAGAGAGTAGACTAGAGCGTCACGCTTCTTTGCCCGCTCGCGCTCCGCCAGCTCACGCTCTTCACGCGCCACATCCACCCTAAGGATCCACTTAATCACTGTAAGAGTCACCACCATACCGATGATAGCCACAGGATATCCAAGTGCATAGCCTATGCCAATATCTGGTGGCGTACTCCCCGATAAAGCTCGTGCCGTCTCCTGTGCCGAAGCTAGCGAAGGCGTATTAGTCACAGCTCCCCCTAGGATACCCATTAAAGTAGCTATACCTTCGCTCGAAAAACGATAGATAAGGTAAGTCACCACCAAAGAGAGAAAGACCGAAGCTATAGAGAGTAAATTGAGCGATACACCCCCCTGCTTAAAATTGGCAAAGAAACCTGGTCCCACGATCATCCCAATACCAAAGATAAAGAGGATCATGCCACTCTCCTTCACAAAAGAGAGCACATCAGGATCCAAGGAGAGACCCAAGTGCCCCATCAGGATACCCACAAAGAGCACCCAAGTCACCCCAAGAGAAAAGCCTCGCACCTTTACCTTGCTCAAGGCGGTGCCCACCGTCACCACCAGAGCAAGTACAAACATTGAGGAAGCAATATCACCACCCAAGAGTAGCTGCTTTAGTACTTCCATGACCTTTATTGATTAGTGATGCTTTACACGATCCCGCTCCTCAGCGCGCTTCGCAGAGTTCCACGAGGCCAAGTCTCCAGTAAGATAGCCCGTGATCCGCCTCATACGCTGGATATCCTCACTCTTGCAGATAGGGCAACGATCATAGATCACCCCCTTATAGTGGCAAGACCTACAAGTATCTATCGGGTGATTGATAGAGCCATAGCCGATCTGATTGTCCTTCATCAGCTTCACGATCTTCACGATTGCACGGATATTCTTCTTCGCCTCACCATCTAGCTCTATATAAGTAATGTGACCACCAAGGGTAAGAGCATGGAATGGTGCCTCTAGCCTGATCTTATCCGCAATCCGCACCTCCTCCTTCACATCGATATGAAACGAATTGATATAGTACTCCCTATCATTCACCCCCGGGATCTTACCATACCGCTTCACATCAAGCTTAGTAAATCGACCCGAGAGCCCCTCCGCAGGCGTAGCCAGTACCGAGTAATTGAGGTGATACTTCGCCTTCATCTCACCAGCCACCTCATTCAGCACCACTAGGCACTCCCTCAAAGTCTCCCACGCCGCAGTGCTCTCACCATGGCCCATCCCATAGAGCGCATACATTGCATTGTGACCGCCAATAAATCCAATTCCCAGCGTACCGCTATCAAGTACCGAGCCTACCTTGTCATTGGGCTTTAGGGCACCGCCTCCCTTCCATACATCATTGCCCATCATAAATGGAAATTGACGTGCCAGCGCACTCCTTTGGTAGAGATACCGCTCATGTAGTTGCTCACCCACCAGTAGCGCCATCTCTCGGAGCGACTCCTTTAGCTTCTGAATAGATACACTTAAGATACGG
>USJF01000063.1 GCA_900554935.1 uncultured Porphyromonas sp. | reverse complement strand
GGTGGATTTCGTGCAAGTGGAAAAGGAGAGTTTGTCATAACCTAGAGAAGAGGCCTTGCACTACTCGGCTGTTACGAATCTATGAGTGTGTGAGGTGTCGCTGATGGCGAAAAGCGATAGTCTGGGAGCTCGGATGTACTTTTCTACGAGTGAGTTTTTAATGAGAAAAAGTGTTTAATCATGGCAAAAGAAATTGCTGGTCAGCTTAAGCTGCAAATTAAGGGTGGAGCTGCTAATCCTTCTCCTCCTGTTGGTCCTGCTCTTGGTTCCAAGGGGATCAATATTATGGACTTCTGTAAGCAATTCAACGCCAGGACCCAAGACAGTGCTGGTAAGGTCCTTCCGGTGATCATCACCTACTATTCGGATAAGTCGTTTGACTTTATCGTGAAGACCCCTCCTGTAGCAGTTCAGCTACTCGAGAAGTCTAAGAAGAAGAGTGGTAGTGCTGAGCCTAACCGTACGAAGGTGGCTACTATTACTTGGGACGACGTGAAGGCTATTGCTCAAGATAAAATGCCTGACCTTAACTGCTTTACCGTAGCAAGTGCTATGCGTTTGGTGGCTGGAACGGCTAGAAGTATGGGTATAGCTATTAAGGGCACTTTTCCAGAGGATGTTGAATAATCAAGGACCATTGATGAATTATGAGTAAACTAACGAAGAATCAGAAGTTGGCCCTGAGCAAGATCGAACCTGGAAAAGAGTATACACTTGCGGAAGCATCTGCTCTTGTAAAAGAGATTACTACTACTAAGTTTGATGCATCTGTAGATGTAGACGTACGCCTAGGTGTCGACCCACGTAAGGCCAACCAGATGGTACGTGGTGTGGTATCACTACCCCACGGTACTGGTAAGGAGACAAGGGTGCTGGTGCTTTGTACCGCAGATAAAGAGGCTGAAGCTACCGAAGCTGGTGCAGACTATGTAGGTCTTGACGAGTATATTGACAAAATCAAAGGCGGATGGACAGATGTTGATGTGATCATCACTATGCCATCTGTAATGGGTAAGATTGGTGCACTAGGACGTGTCCTAGGTCCACGTGGCTTGATGCCTAACCCTAAGAGTGGTACAGTGACTAATGATATCGGTCATGCTGTCCATGAAGTAAAGCAAGGTAAGATCGACTTTAAGGTGGATAAGGCTGGTATCGTACATACCTCTATCGGTAAGGTCTCTTTCTCTGCTGATAAGATTGCCGACAATGTACGCGAGTTTATCAATACGATAAATAAGCTTAAGCCTAGCGCTGCAAAGGGTACGTACATTAAGAGTATTTACCTCTCAAGTACTATGAGCCCTGGTATCAAGGTGGATCCTCGCTCCATGGAGTCGAAAGAGTAACAACTAGAGAAAAGAGATCCATAGTATATGAAAAAGGAAAAGAAAACTTCGGTGGTAAGTGACTTGGTAGAGCTAGTGGAGAAGTATCCTAACTTCTACCTAGTAGATATTGAGGCACTTACAGCTGATAAGACAAGTAGCCTTCGTCGTCTTTGCTTCGAGAAGAATGTGAAGCTGATGATGGTGAAGAATACTCTGCTTCGTATCGCACTCTCTCAGAAGGATGAAGAGGTTTTCGCACCTCTATTCCCATTCCTGAAGGGTAATACCGCTGTAATGTTTGCTGAAACGGCTAATGTGCCTGCACGCCTCATCAAGGAGTTTGTGAAGGACAATAAGCCTGCTGACGCAGAGAAAGCAGCAAAGCCAGAGCTAAAGGCAGCTTACGTACAGGAGAGTCTATATCTTGGCGCTGACAAGCTCGAGGAGCTAGTCAATGTGAAGAGCAAGGAGGAGCTTATCGGAGATGTTGTATCTCTACTCGAGGGCTCTATCCAAGGTGTCCTCTCGGCACTCGACTCTGCTGGTGGTACTATCCATGGTCTACTTCAGACGCTCGAGGAGCGTGGTTGATAGAGAGGCTATCGGACACTATAGAAGTGGCGTAGCACTCTAGGTAGCTACGGATTGATAAATAACAAGATTGTATAATACCATAATAAGTATATAAGAATATGGCAGATATCAAAGCTATTGCTGAACAACTAGTGAACCTAACCGTTATCGAGGTAACTGAGCTAAAGAATATCCTTAAGGATGAGTATGGCATCGAGCCTGCAGCTGCTGCTGTGGCTGTTGCTGCTGGTCCTGCTGCTGCTGAGGCTGCTGCAGAGGAGAAGACTGCTTTCGACGTAATCCTTAAGTCTGCTGGTGCTGCTAAGCTTCAGGTGGTTAAGGCTGTTAAGGAAGCTATGGGCGTAGGTCTAAAGGATGCTAAGGATCTAGTTGACGGCGCTCCATCTAAGCTTAAGGAGGGTGTAGACAAGGCTGAGGCTGACCATCTCAAGGCTGCTCTTGAGGAGGCTGGTGCCGAGGTAGAGATCCAGTAATCTCGCTTTGTCTCCCCTGTAGATATTACAGGTGATGGTTAAGAACCCACGAAAAAGAGTGTAGTGGGTTCTTAACCTTTTCGTGTCTTTGTTCGTTTTAGGCTTTTAAGGTTTTTTTATGTCCCCAAGAAATAATACAGAGAGAATAAATTTCGCTTCGATTCAAAACCCTCTGGACTTCCCAGACTTCTTGGATATTCAGTTGCAGTCGTTTCGTGACTTTATGCAGCTGGATACGCCGTCAGACAAGCGAAAGAATGAAGGACTCTATAAGGTATTTATGGAGAACTTCCCGATCCACGACACACGCAATAATTTTGTGTTGGAGTTCTTGGACTATTTCATAGACCCCCCAAGATATACTATTGAGGAGTGCTTTACCAGAGGGCTGACCTACAATGTGCCTCTAAAAGCCAAAATGAAACTTTATTGTACTGATCCTGAGCATGAGGACTTCGATACCTCTGTGATGGATGTGTACTTGGGTCAAATCCCATATATGACACCTCAAGGTACCTTTGTGATCAATGGTGCTGAGCGTGTAGTGGTTTCTCAAATGCACCGCTCACCAGGTGTCTTTTTTAGCGAAAGTGTTCACAATAATGGCACAAAGCTCTACTCTGCTAGGGTGATACCATTCAAGGGGTCGTGGATTGAGTTCGCAACCGATATTAGCAACGTGATGTATGCTTATATCGACAGAAAGAAAAAACTTCCAGTAACCACGCTATTACGTGCTATTGGTTATGAGACTGATAAGGATATCCTTAATCTCTTTGGTATCGCTGAGGAGGTGAAGGTGTCTAAGGCGGGGCTAAAGAAGTATGTTGGTCGCAAGATCGCTGCTCGTATTCTTAATAGCTGGGTCGAGGACTTGGTGGATGAGGAGACGGGTGAGGTGGTTTCGCTGGACCGTTATGAGATTATTTTGGACCGTGACGAGGAGATCACGGAGGAGAATATCCCACAGATATTAGAGTCGGGAGCTAAGACTATTCTGCTCTTGACCGACGGGGAGTCTGGACTAGACTACAGTGTGATCACCAATACGCTACAGAAGGACCCTTCTAACTCTCAGAAAGAGGCTGTCTATCATATCTATAAGCAGCTGAGAAGCCAAGATCCAGTGGACGAGGCTTCGGCTATGGAGGTGATCAATAACCTTTTCTTCTCGGATAAGAGGTATGATCTTGGCGATGTGGGTCGCTATCGTATCAATAAGAAGCTTAATCTGGATATTGATGAGAATGTAAAGGTGCTCACCAATGAGGATATCGCTGCGATCATTAAGTACCTAGTGGTGTTACGTAATGGTAAGGAGTCTGTAGATGATATCGACCACCTAAGTAACCGTCGTGTGCGCACTGTAGGAGAGCAACTTTCTCAACAATTTAGTATCGGTCTTTCTCGTATGGCGCGTACGGTGAGGGAGCGTATGAATGTTCGCGATAATGAGGTCTTTACACCAGTAGACTTGATCAATGCAAAGACGATTTCAAGTGTGGTCAATTCGTTCTTCGGGACGAACCCTCTATCGCAGTTTATGGACCAGACGAATCCGCTGGCTGAGCTGACGCACAAGCGTAGGCTCTCGGCCCTTGGTCCTGGTGGAATTAGTCGTGATAGAGCTGGTTTTGAGGTGCGTGACGTGCACTACACTCACTATGGCCGTCTTTGTCCTATTGAGACGCCTGAGGGTCCTAATATCGGACTGATCAACTCGCTTTGTGTCTATGCCAAGATCAATGACCTTGGATTTATTGCCACTCCATATAGGAAGGTGGTGAACGGTAAGGTGGACTTCTCGGCCAAGGGTGTGGATTACTACACTGCCGAAGCAGAGGAAGATAAGACTGTAGGCCAGGGTAATGCACCACTTAACGAAAAGGGCGAATTTATCCGAGATACGGTGAAGGCACGTTATGGATCTGATTTCCCAGTGGTACCACCTAGTGAGGTAGACTTGATGGATGTTTCGCCTATGCAGATAGCTTCTATCGCTGCTTCCTTGATTCCATTCTTGGAGCACGATGATGCTAACCGTGCATTGATGGGATCTAACATGATGCGTCAGGCGGTGCCTTTGATTCAAACTGATGCGCCTATCGTAGGAACTGGCTTGGAGGGTGTGGTTATTAAAGACTCTCGTTGCCAAATTATGTCGGAGGGCGAAGGCGTGATTGAGTATGTTGATGCCAATCAGATCAAGGTGCGTTACGATCGTACCGAGGATGAAGAGTTTGTCAGCTTTGATGACAGCTTGGTGTCTTACGAGCTGCCTAAGTTCCGTAAGACGAACCAGAGCACAACTATTGACCTCCGCCCTATCGTACTTAAGGGAAATAGGGTAAAGAAAGGTCAGATCCTCACGGAGGGCTACTCAACTCAGAATGGTGAGTTAGCACTTGGTCGCAACGTAACAGTTGCTTATATGCCTTGGAAGGGATATAACTATGAGGATGCTATTGTACTTAGCGAGAGGATGGTACGAGAGGACTTCTTCACATCTGTCCACGTAGATGAGTATAACCTTGAGGTGCGTGAGACTAAACGTGGTATGGAGGAGCTTACCAGCGACATTCCTAACGTGAGCGAAGACGCTACTAAGGACCTTGACGAGCGTGGAATTATTCGTGTGGGTGCTCGTGTACACCCTGGTGATATCCTCGTGGGTAAAATTACGCCAAAGGGTGAGAGTGATCCAACTCCTGAGGAGAAACTACTGCATGCTATCTTTGGGGAGAAGGCTGGCGATGTAAAGGATGCTTCCCTAAAGGCCAATCCATCACTAAGTGGTGTGGTATATAAGACTTACCTCTTCTCCAAGGTGCCTAAAGGTCAGAATAGTCGTAAGGCTACTCGTGAGCTGAAGCAACAATTAGAAGAGAGCGAAGCACAAGAGATGGAGGAGCTACGTAAGAATATGCTTGCCAAGCTCTCTAAGCTTACTTCTCGCAAGCTCTCTAAGGGTATCGTTGATTATATGGGTGCTACCGTGGTTGCCGAAGGCGTTAAATACAATAATACCATCCTCGAGCAGCTCAATTATGAGGAGATCGTATTCTCTGGCTGGACTGACGACGAGCATACTAATGACCTTATCAGTCAACTTCTTGGTAATTATATTAAGAAGGTCAAGAAGATAGAGAGCGATTACCGCCGTAAGCAGTTTGATGCCACTCTTGGTGATGAACTACCTAATGGTATTATGCAAAATGCCAAGGTGCTTATTGCTAAGAAACGTAAGATACAGGTGGGTGATAAGATGGCAGGTCGTCACGGTAATAAAGGTATCGTCTCAAAGGTAGTACGCGTAGAGGATATGCCATTCTTGGCGGATGGTACTCCTGTAGATCTATGCCTCAATCCACTTGGTGTACCTTCACGTATGAACCTTGGACAGATCTTCGAGGCAGTTCTCGGATATGCAGGTAGAAAGCTTGGGGTGAAATTTGCTACTCCTATCTTTGATGGTGCTACGATTGACGACCTCAATATGTGGACCGACAGAGCTAAAATTCCACGCAACGGACGTACCTACCTGTATGATGGCGAGACTGGCGAGCGGTTCGACCAACCTGCTACAGTCGGAGTTACCTACTTCCTGAAGCTAGGTCACATGGTCGATGACAAGATGCACGCACGTTCTATCGGTCCTTATTCTCTCATCACTCAGCAGCCACTTGGCGGTAAAGCTCAATTTGGTGGCCAGCGCTTCGGAGAGATGGAGGTTTGGGCACTAGAGGCTTATGGTGCCGCTCATGTGCTACAGGAGATGCTGACGATCAAGAGTGACGATGTCGTAGGTCGTTCAAAGGCATACGAAGCCATCGTCAAAGGCTCACCAATGCCTACTCCAGGTATTCCAGAGTCACTCAATGTGCTTCTCAACGAGCTTAAGGGTCTAGGCCTAAGCTTCGAACTCCAATGATTACATCACAGCCCTTTTGATATATAAATATGGCTTTCATAAGAGATACAAAGATAAAGTCCAACTTCAATCAAATCCGTATCGGTATCGCCTCACCAGAGGAGATATTTGAGAATTCACACGGTGAAGTTACCAAGCCCGAGACCATTAACTACCGCACCTACAAACCAGAGCGCGATGGTCTATTTTGCGAGCGTATTTTCGGACCAGTCAAGGATTACGAGTGTCACTGTGGTAAGTACAAGCGTGTCCGCTATAAAGGTGTCGTCTGTGACCGTTGCCAAGTAGAGGTAACGGAGAAAAAGGTGCGCCGTGAGCGAATGGGTCATATCAAGTTGGAGGTACCAGTAGTTCACATCTGGTTCTTCCGCTCTGTACCCAATAAGATCGCTTATCTTTTAGGAATCCCAGCAAAGAAGCTGGAGAAGATCATATACTACGAGAGCTATGTGGTGGTTCAGTCAGGTCCTTACGAAGACTTAGAAGTAGGCGATCTACTGACCGAAGAAGAATATCTAGACCGTATGGCCAGCCTTCCTCAGGAGAATAAAGATCTTCCTGACGATGATCCCCAGAAGTTCTTTGCTGAAATTGGTGCAGTAGCTGTAGAAGCGCTCCTATCAAGAGTTAATCTTGATGAGCTATCATACAACCTCCGTGCTAGAGCCTCCAAAGAGACTTCTCAGCAGCGTAAGAAGGAGGCGTTGAAGCGCCTACAGGTAGTAGAGAGTTTCCGTGCTAGCCATGGATATACTCGTCCAGAGTGGATGGTGATGAGAGTGATCCCTGTGATTCCACCAGATCTACGTCCGTTGGTACCATTGGATGGTGGTCGTTTTTCGACCTCCGACCTCAAT
>USJF01000062.1 GCA_900554935.1 uncultured Porphyromonas sp. | reverse complement strand
GAGGTTTCTTAGATTACCTTCGTGTAACACTCTCTATAGGTGTACTTCGGGGTAGAGGGAATTCCACCAAGTGGGATCGTCCTTGAGCCACCTTTGGAACCACGCCATAGTGGTCTGCATCCAGAGGGCTCGTTTCTCAGGATCGTAGATCCCGTGGTCTTCACCATATATCTTGACGAACTCCACCTCTTTGCCTAGAATCTTAAGGGCGTTGTACATCTGTACGCTCTCTCCGATAGGCACATTGACATCGGCTGTACCGTGAAGCAATAGTAGCGGGGTCTTGATCTTATCGGCACGGAAGAGTGGGCTCTGCTCGGTGTAGAGCTTAGGATTATTCCAAGGATAGCTACCATAGCTTGCCACGGTGCTATACCCCACACCCCAGGTTCCTTCGCCCCAGTAGGAAGAGAGGGCGCTGATACCAGCGTGGCTCACTGCTGCAGCGAATAAATCGGTCACTGTCTGCAGGTACTGAGTCATGAATCCACCGTAACTAGCACCGACGCAACCAATACGCTCGGCATTGACATAGGGATGGCTCTCGCAGAACCCCTTGACGGAAGCGACAATCTCATCGGCTGTCCGCTTACCCCAAGCATTGAGGTGACGAGCGGCGTACTCCTGTCCCCAACCAGTGGTACCACTTGGATTAAGGGTGAGCACTACATAGTCCTGAGCTGCATACATAGGGAGGGAGTAAGAGCCCTCGAAGTTGCGAGCCGTAGGAGAGGTACCGCCATAATAATAGACAATCATTGGGTACTTACGAGAGGGGTCGAAGTGAGGAGGGAGGTAGAAGCGACCGGGGACCACATCGCCATTGGGCATGGTGAAGCTCCAGGTCTCTGCCGTGCCCAGTGCGAGGTCGTGCATCTTGGATGTTGCGAGGTCGTAGAGCAGGTGCTCGCCACGCTTATTGATCTGATAGATGCGGTCGGAGTTCATGGTACTTTGTCCGCCATAGACTATCATTTGCCCCTTATTATCTACGTCGAAGCGGCGTACTACCTCCTCAGTCGTTTTGATCTGAGTGATTCGTCCTGTACGAAGGTCAAGGCTATAGAGCGAGACATAGTCTTGATTTTGAGCTGTGAATATCGCCTCAAAACGATCGGGTAGCACGGTGACGCTCTCTACATTAGGATTAAACTCCTTTGTAAGTGCCTTGGCGGTATGTTGCTCCCTATCATAAAGGAAGAGCTGCATATCGTAGGTATTGGCAGGTATTCCCTCTGGCAGATTACGGCCAATGCCTCCGAATGAATTGGCTGTACCAAGTGCAAGTAGGTAGCGTGGGTCAGAAGTATAGTAGAGCGTTGCTACATCTGTCTCGTGGCTAAAGAGGGTATCTACTTTCAGAGTCTCGAGGTCTAAGACGCAGAAGTCATTTTCTGAAAAGGGTATCGTGGTGGTAGGGCGGGAGCTACTAAAGATAAGCTCCTTACCGTTGGTTGAAACATCCTGAAGCGAGGTGCCTCTACAGCCGTAAGTAAGGGGTTGATAGAGACCTTCACGAAGGTCGAATGATGCGAGGAAGTCACGGTCTCTAAAGCTACTAGTGGTATCGTATCGACCTAGCACTCGCTCCACAACCCCCTTATTTTTTGGTCCCTCTGAAGTGACCATATAGATGAGTCGATCTTCGGTGGGAGCGATGACAAAGCGCCCCTCTTCGGGGATAGCTGGATGTACCACGGTAACGGCTAGTGTGGCAGGGTCGAGGGTGAGGAGTTGCTTGCCCGTATCACTCTTTTGGGTAAACCAAAGTTTATCGCTCTTAGGCATCCACTGGGTCTCGAGGTAACTGCCATCTAGGCGAGCCACTAGCCGATTACCTTCATATAGCAGGACACTGTATCGACTTCGGTTATTGACCACTTCGCGAAGTACCACCTTGGTATATCTACCCGAAGGAGAGACACTAACCTCAGAAAGGCTCTCACCAGTCTGCATATAGTGCATGCTCATATACTCTTTGTCGTCAAGAGAAAGAGCAATTTGGCTGGAAGCTTTAGATGGTACTACTCTCAGGCGATACTTGGAGGCACCTCCTTCATTAGAAAGCAAGCGCACCACTACTTTGTGGGCCATACTAGGCAAAAGGGAGAAAGGGTACTCAAAGCTGCCTGAACGGTCGGATGCTCCGATCTGAGTGCCATCAAGGAAAAGACGGAAAGGCGACTCGCTCTCTACTAGCATCGTACCCTCTTCAAAGCTAGGGGTGAGGAGGGAGAGGTAGTAGCTCTGAATGGTCCGCTCTCCTCGGGCCAAGGTGGAGTCGCACTTGAGGTATCCCTCATTGTCGGTAGTTACGAGGGTGAGGAGGGGATTATCCAAGCGGATAGGAGTACAGAGGGAGAGCTGGCTCTTCGGGTCGTATTGCCTGCCCTGTACATTGATACTATCGGCCATAAAAGGGGCTCGTGCCATCACCGGTTTGAGTGCTTTGTATTGGGCGATGGTGATAGTATCGCTCTGGGCACTACCAATAAGTGGTAGCGCCAGTAGTGCGAGTAATGTGATTACCTTTTTCATAAGTTTAAATTTAGAGTGTGTATGTTTGTTGAGTTCCTTTCCAATCGGACAATAGTAACGGAGCATTGCTAAGGGCAAATAGTGTAGATCCACTACCGCTCATAGCAGCGTAAGTGGCTCCAGCTCGGTAGAGCTGCTCTTTGCCGTGGGCAAGCATGGGGTATCGCTGAAAGATATGTGGCTCAAAGGCATTGTACAAGGTTCCACGCCACTCCTCTATCGGACCTGCTAGCACCTCACGAAGCGACGGCCCTGCCTCCGACGGTACTACACCGCCATAAGCTTCGGCCGTAGAGATATGCAAGTCGCTATGTAGCAACGTAAGCACTTTCCCCTCCAGATTTAGCGGGAAAGGGCTTAACTTCTCTCCAATCCCCTCGGCCAATTGTGGTTCGTCACGGAGAAAGAAAGGACAGTCCGCCCCTAATCGAGTAGCCATCTGGTGCATCTCGTGGTAGCTCATCTTCAGCTCAAAGAGCTCGTCAAGGAGCAGGAGCATATTAGAAGCATCCGAGGAGCCACCTCCCAGCCCGGCACCGGTAGGAATCCGCTTTCGGAGGATAATCTCCACAGGAGGTAACTCAGGATTCACTTCCTTCACCATATGGTATGCACGCACCACAAGGTTGTCTTCCGACGGTTCGCCCCAGTCACCAAAGTCGTACTTCATTTCTCCATCACTCGGCAATACCTCCAAGGCATCCCGTAGCGGAATAGGCAGAAGGAGCGTCTCAATATCGTGGTAACCATCTGTACGGCGACGGAGGATCCGAAGCCCGAGATTAATCTTAGCTTTAGGTAAACGGATCATCTTACTTAGCGAATGTGCGTAATAGAGCAATCTCCTCCGCCCAGCGGTCGGGATTGGGAGTCTCCAGAATAATAGGAATATCCGCCAGGCGTTCATCCTGCATCAGCACCTCGAAGAGCGTCATCCCCATCACCCCCTCTCCTACAGAGGCGTGACGGTCCACACGGCTAGCCAACTCCTTTAGCGAGTCATTGAGGTGTATCCCCTTGAGATACTCCAGACCTATTATCTTATCTACCTGATACATCGTCTCCCGATACCCCTCTTCCGTTCGGATATCATAGCCAGCTGCGAGCGTGTGAGCCGTATCAATACAAATACCCACACGACTTTTTTCCTCCACCTGGTCTATAATCGCCTTCAGATGCTCAAAGCGATAACCCAAGTTCGTACCCTGGCCAGCGGTATTCTCCAGCACCGCCGTCACCCCCTTCGTCTTCTGAAGAGCGATATTGAGCTCCTCTGCTATCTGTGCAAGACAATCCTCCTCACTCATCTTATTGAGGTGGCTTCCGGGGTGGAAGTTGAGGAGCGTCAGCCCCAATTGCTCGCAGCGCTGCATCTCATCAAGAAAGGCATCTCGGCTCTTCTTGAGATTCTCATGGTCAGGATTACCGAGATTAATAAGGTAGCTAGCATGCGGAAGGATATGCTTTGGCTCAATGCCCGCCTCCTTCACGGCACTTCTAAACTTCTCTATCTCCTCCTCCTCCAGTGGCTTTGGGTACCACTGCCGTTGGTTACGAGTAAATAGTGCAAAGGCATTTGCCCCTATCTCCAGAGCATTAGCCACCGCATTCGACACCCCTCCCGATGCCGATACGTGGGCACCTATATATCTTGTCTTCATATCTCACTTAAAATATATCTAGTTCATCAATATGAGGGACCACATCCCTTCCATTACGATTAGTCCCCGTAAAGCGGAGATACTTCATCCGCTTTCGCTCCGATAGCTTTTGATACTGCGGTATAGGGTTATTGAGGATATTACCAAACTCCCCCATGCTCAGCATCTCCCACTCCTTACCATCCGTACTTCCCGATAGCGTATAATTAGTGATCACGTTCTCACCTTTGCCACTAGGCGTATACCGAAAGCCTTCCATCTCCGTCAGCTCATCTAGCTCCAGAGTAAAAGGACGCTCCGCAATCACCTTCCACCCCTTCTTCTCCATCACCACTCCCTCAGCGGCGATACTCATCTCCTCTATATTCGGCACCTGATGCGCTGCCAGATGGCTGATATTCGCCACCCCCCTACACTCCAAGAGCTTCAGCCGGAGCCTAGTTGCCCGCACTGGTTGATCCAGTAGAATGATCCGTTTGTATCCGATCGTAGTTCCCTTGCCGATCTTACGCCACTCTTTGCCCACGAGAGCCTCTAGCTCAAAGGACTCCACTCTCTGCCCCTTAGCGATCTCCTCTTGTAGCAAAATAGCAGAGACCATCTCCGCATCATCCAGCTCCACCTCCTTGTAGTCTCCTACCTCTAGTGTAAAAGGCTTAAAGTCCCTCACCGCATCTGTCGCATAAAATTGACGTACAAAGCGACCTAGCTCCTGGATACGCTGCACATCCACATCGGCCAGCTTTCCCTCCCTATTAGGCGGGATATTCAGCAGCAGTGACGAGTTCATCCCCACCGATTGGAAGTAAATATTGGCCAGAGCACCGAGCGTCTTTGGCGACTCATATTCGTGGTAAAACCATCCCGGGCGGATACTCACATCCACCTCGCTAGGGTACCAGAAGAGCTCCTTCGCCTCCTCCAGCATCTCTCGGCTACCTAGGTCCTTCGACATCTCATCGATCCCCAAAGTCTCCTTGATGGCTTTCGCTCTAGCGAGAGAAGCCGGCGGTACCACAGTGGCACTCCACTCCGTCTCACGGCCCAAGCCACTCTCATTACCTACCCACCGCACATCTCGGCCCATAATAGCCGTAATGGCATTGGGCTGTAGTTCCTTGATCAGCTGGATCACCGCCTCCCAATCGTACTCCTGTACTTTGCCATTAGGTCCCTCACCATTAGCGCCATCAAACCATACCTCCCACACCTCGCCATAATTGGTAAGGAGTTCCCTCAACTGCTCCAGATAGACCTTATTATAGGCATCGCCCTCACCGTAGGTAGGGTGGTTCCTATCCCAAGGCGAAAGGTATAGCCCAAGCCGCAAGCCATACTTTTGGCACGACTTAGCAAGGTCACCCACCACATCGCCCTTGCCATCTCTCCAAGGCGACGAAGCGACACTATGCTCCGTAGTCTTCGTAGGCCATAGGCAGAAGCCATCGTGATGCTTAGCCGTAAGAATCACCATCTTAAAGCCCGCCTCACTCAGCACCTTACACCACTGATCGGTATCTAGATCGGTAGGGTTGAAGAGGGCTGGGTCCTCCTTGCCATCGCCCCACTCACGGTCGGTAAAGGTATTCACCCCAAAGTGCACAAAGGCGGTCAGCTCCTGCTCCTGCCATGCTAATTGCTCGGCCGTAGGCACCAGTCTACTCGCCATCTCCACCTTGCCCTCTAGCGACATCTGCTCAGGAAATCCAAGGTGTTGTACAAACTGCTTCTCCTCCTTCTCCTTGGCACAGCCTGCCAATAAAACCACGGCCAAAGCCACCAACCATACTTTATGCTTCATCATCCAAATCGTTTATAGCCGAGCCTTTACTCGTCTCGTATTTAATATCCCTTATCATTAAGCCAATAAGCAGTAGCATCACAGCAAAGCCCCAGCCGAGACCTAGCTTCAGATCATTAGACCCTAGTACAAAGGTCATCGCATTATTCACCATATGAAATAGGATCGCCACCCAAAGCCCACGGTAAAGCGCCACATAGCCAATCACACCTCCCAGCAAAAGCCTACTCGGGAAGCCACTCCACTGCATGTGCATCGCACTAAAGAGCAGAGCCGCCACCCACACCGCAATATGAGGGTTGCGGAAGCGACAAAGCAACCACCCCTGCACGCCTCCTCTGAAGAAGAGCTCCTCCCCAAGTGGCGCCACCACAATAGTAGCGATGTAAATAAGTATCCGAGCCAAAAGCCTTTTCTCCGTAAGGAGTGCCTCATACTCCATCGTCAGCTGCTCCTCCATCTGCACAAAAAACTTAGGCACGGGGAAGAGGCTCATCGCCGACTCTAGTAGGAGACTGCCACACATAGCAAGAAGCACCAGCACCACAAAGCGAGGAAGATGATCTAGCCGAGCATCGCTCCACCTCAGCTGCCATACCCGCTCCATCTGGCTACGCCTATAGTATTGCTCCACCAACCACGCCGGTAGCGCAAAGAGCAGTAGCCCCTGCACCAGCATACCGCCATACTTCTCGTAGCCCGGAGCGCAGAGCAAACCAAGTAGTGGCATAATCAATACAGACATCACCACCACGAAAAGAAGCATAAAGCCCCACAACGAAAAGAGATACCCCCCACGCGGATGGGAGCAAGGAGAGTAGCTCTGAGATATACCATCCATCATATCCACAAACTTACAAAAAAGTATCTATTACCCCAATCATTTACACACTCACATAAATTAATAGTTGATGCTAGAATTAAAGATACTTTACTACTACCGAGGTATATTTTTTGTATGTTTGCAGATATTACTAAACCATGTATCACAATAATACTTATTCACCATGGAAAAAACATATTATTACTCACTTAATGGCCAGCAGCAAGGGCCTGTGACTCTAGCAGAGCTAAAAGGTAAGGGGATTACTAGAGAGTCGCTAGTCTGGCCTGAGGGTCTGCATCAATAACCAGCACTTTTTTCTCCAGCGTTGCCAGAGAAGCTGCGAGGTTAATCGTTGTGGTAGTTTTACCTACGCCACCTT
>USJF01000061.1 GCA_900554935.1 uncultured Porphyromonas sp. | reverse complement strand
GAGCTTCTCTATATTCTGGAGTGATACGAAGTTGAGATTAAGTTTGCCAGAAGCAGCCAATTTTCCTCGAGCAGGGGTGGGTAGCCAGCATCGTGTAATCTGGCTATTGAAGTTGTAGGATATGGGAGAGATATAGAAGAATAGTTGAAACCTATTTTGTGCCAGTTTTTGGGCTATAGTGGGGTCTGTTTTCGGAGTAAAGTGCTTCAGGTTGAGACCTAATTGTTTGAGTGTATCTGCAGGGTCTCGCAAACACAGATCTTCGGTAGGCATTAGCATATAATGGCCATCTTGGTCGTAAGCGAGTTGGCCCTCTGTGCGTAGAGGGTCATCTTTAGGAAGCTGTGCCTGTAGGTCGGCAATGAGTTGCTCCTTCGTGTAGTTGGGGTCAAAGAATTGGTTGGGCAGAGTCTTCTTGATGCTAGCGAGTGCTGTTTGGATATGTTTGCAAGGGTACCATGCTTCGTAAGAGCTACATTCGTCGCAGGTACAAGTGACTGTAACGAGGTGGGCTGGTATATTGACCTCGAACTCTTGTAGGTCTATTTCAATACCATCATGGGTATTGGTCGTGACTTTTCCACTGTCAATATCTATCTTTTTGTAACTTATATTGTCCCAAGTTTTATGCCCACAGACGAGGTTTATCGTGGTCTCTTCGATTTGGTATTGCTCTGTTAATGGAATGTGCAGAGCCCGAGGGTTGGGCGACTTTTGCTTCTCTAGCAAGGGCGAATTGTAGTAAGTACCTTGCTCTGAGGGTCTGATGAAAAAGAGTGCACGCAGGAATGCCGCTTTTATTGTCTTTTGGTCGTATCCAAATAGGGAGTTGGGGAGGTCTTCGAATTGAATGGTTTTATTGGCAAAATGGACGGTAGCAGTCACAATACATTCCCCTAGTTCAGCATTAAAGTAACCAGTCAACTTAATCGATAGAATGAAAGATACGACGGCCTTATCCTTGGGGTCAGGAATTGTATAGCTTGGTAGAGCAGTGAGATTGAAGCTACTGGAGAGGGTCTTCTCGTCTATCTCATTATCCACTATGTACTTGGTTACGATCTCTTGAAGTGGGTGAAGTGCTCTTGCTGCCATGCTATCTTATAATATCTATCCTCTTAGTAATGGTGTAAAGTTAACCTTTTCTTAGTAAGTTGCTCCCCGTCTTTCAACTACTTGTGGGTCGGACCAAGCCATTTCATTAACAAGGTAGATTGCCTTAGTGGGACAGTCTCTTTTAATTTGCTGAAACTCAATGCTGTATCTAAGTTTTCGCCGAGTTTGTATCTCGGCCATCGGCGAGTTTGTAACTAAATAAATATTGAGTTTGTAACTAAGCGATCGTGGAGTTTCGAACTCGATGATCGCTTAGTTATAAACTCATTTTTTTTTGGCTTTTTAACCTAATGATTTATAGTTGATTGTGTCCTCCCCTAGTGGAAGCATAAGTACTCAATGTTTATATGTGATGACACGCATTAAGACTATTGCTCCCGGGAGAAATGGGGCATATAACCTCCTTTCGACCTACCTACCTTGCGGCCTTTAGGGACGATAAGGATCGCCTAGCTTAAGTGAGATAGATTACTTAGTTGCTGCCTCTTTAGCCTCCTTAATCATCTTGGCATTGGGGAGGATAAAGATCTCTACACGGCGGTTCTTAGCTCTATTCTCTGGAGTAGAATTATCTACTACTGGCTGGTCTGGCCCTACTCCTTCGCTGGTCATACGTGATACATCTACCTTGTAGCCACGTAGGAAGTTGCGTACGCTCATAGCGCGCTCTTTGGAGAGCTTCATATTGAATTCGTAGCGCCCAGTTGCGTCGGTATGGCCTACAATCTTGATGTCGGTATCGGGATTGGCATTCATATTCTCAGCAAACTTACGGAGCGCATCGCGCGACGCTTGGTTGAGTGTGCTAGAGCTAGTGGCAAATAGAATGCCACTATCAAAGGTGACGCGGATCGCCTCGCCATTATTGACGGTCTCTACCTTTGCCTCAGGGATTTGCTTCTCTAGCTCCTTGGCTTGCTTATCCATCTGATTGCCTATGATGCCACCGGCAGCACCACCTAGAGCGGTCCCGATAGCAGCGCCCATAGCTGTATTACCTGTCACCTTGCCGATGCCAGCACCAATAGCTGCACCTGCAGCTGCTCCTATACCTAGTCCCTTTACTGCGTTGTTTGCACCACACCCGCTTAGTAGCAAGCTTAGTGATACTGTTGTGGCGCCTAAAATAGATTGAAACTTTGTCATATTCTTTTTCTGCTTAAGTGATTAATCCTCTTCCCCCAATGATTCATCAAATTCCTGCTGTAGCTGAAGCAAAAGTACCAAGTCTTCCTGACTAATATCTATATCCTGCTCATCTTCGGCAGCGGTTTTCTGTACGAATTGGTAGAGGTCGTCGATATCTATCTCTACCTCCTCTTCATCGCCCTCGATACCCTCAGTGTACTCATCCCATAGCTCAAAGAGATATAGGAGGTCTTGGTCAAGAAGGTCGTTGATACGCTCCAAGTCCTTTGTCTCTTCGCGAACGTAGTCTAGCAGCTCTTCATCATACCAGTCGAGCTCATCATCCTCCTCATAGTCGTCTAGCTCGAGGTCTTTCTCAGACTCATAATCTTGCTCTTTCATAAGTTCTTTATCTCTATATGGTCATTAAATACTTGAACAATACAAAAGTAGGTAAATAAACAATGCAAGGGAGCCAAAAGCTTCGATTTAACTAAAAATGCCACTTCCCACCCTTATATAGGTAGCGCCATGCTTGAGTGCTAAGCGGTAGTCGTGTGTCATCCCCATTGAAAGCTCGGTAAAGTGTGGGCTCTCTTTGAATGCGCCTTCCTTGAGGCTTTGGAATAGTGCTTGTAGATGTGCGAACTGCCCCTCCACAATAGCCATATCATCTGTGAGGGCAGCCATTCCCATCAGACCACAAATGCGGACGTGCTCTAGGCTCTCTATCACACCACTCTGGAGGAGCTCCTGAAGCTCTTCTTCGGTAAAGCCGTGCTTTGTCTCCTCTCCTGAGATATGTATCTGTAGAAGTACAGGCAAAGTCTCTCGACCTAGTCTGGCACACTGCTTCTCCACCTCTTGTAGTAAGCGTAGGCTATCAATGCTTTGTATCATTGCTACAAAGGGGACTACATACTTTACCTTATTTCTCTGCAAAGTCCCTATCAGATGCCACTCAATATCCTTGGGTAACTGCTCCTCTTTGGGCAATAACTCCTGTACACGGTTCTCCCCAAAGAGCCGTTGGCCAGCATCGTAGGCCTCTAGTACCTCCTCATTGGTGTGGTACTTGGAGACTGCGATTAGCTTTGCTCCCTCTGGTAGCTCTTGGCGGAGTGCCTGTAGCCGCTCTTTGATACTCACTTTGTCTCCTCCCCAGTCTTTATTTGGTACTTAAATACATCCATGTAAGTTGTCTCGGTGATACTGGCCACCTCGTAGTCTCCGAGCGTATCCTTCATCCCTTTGTGGAGGTTATCAAGTGCCTCACCTAGATCATCGGCCTGCACAATTATCTGTACAAACTTTCGCTTTTCCACGCCGGCCTTTTCGTCGAGCGTAATGAAGCCAACCTTACTTTTGTAGTAGCGCTCACTCTTATCATCGAGAAAAAGCTCGTAGAGGCGCACTTTGCGGACACTATCTACAATATAGCTTCCTCTGTTGTGCATCTCCTCTGAGATGCGAGTCTCTGCCTCAGTAAAAGTCTCAGCATCTACAAGGTAAGATTCACTTACCTTGCGCATCTTTCCCGATTGATTAATCTCTTTCTCGTATGTTATTTTGCAGTCAAACCAACTCATATTATTTATCTAGTTGCTCTAATGTTACTGATTTTACCTTTGTCTCTCTTATGATTTCATTGAGGGCTGAGCCATCGTCTAGGCTGGGAGATGCATCCGTGATGACTGTGATTTTGCTGGCAAGACCGTGGCGGACCAGGTCCTTCAGGCTATTCAGTACGCAGACATTCCCAGCTAGTCCACAGAGCAGAATCTCCTCGGCTTCTACTAGCTCCTTAGGGAAACTCTCCTCAAAAGCACTATATTGGTCGCGCTCTAGCTCATACCCTTTCTCTATAAAACCAATCGGGCATGGCAATGCAATGAGTACCTCCATCAGTGGCTCCCAAATAGCGGCTCCTGTACTGTACTTAACGCAGTGTGTGGGCCAGATGCCACCATTCGGCTCAAAGCTACAATGCTTGATAGGGTGGGCATCCATCGTCACAAAGACCTTATCGGGCGCTATCTTCGGAAGTGCTTTGGCCAGACGATCCATCGCATTTGCAGCTCCTGCTACTGGGAGTGTGCCTGTGATGAAATCTATCTGTGGGTCTACTATAATCAATGCTCGTTTCATAATGCTATCTATATTGCTTGGTAGTAATAAGGTGATTCTTGAGCGGTGTTGAATACATCTCAAGTATCTTCTCCCGCAAGAATTGATGGTGTTCTGGTGCCGCCTCCACCTTAGCTATTTGTCGCTCTAGGTACTCTTCAAACTGCGCCTTTTCCTTCTCGCTATACATCTTGGCAAATTGATTGCCACCGTGAAGGGCGTCAAAGGCAACATAGTTATTGGGGTAGAAGCGGTAGTTGGTGAAGATCTGTCGGTCGATCTCCTCTGCTACTAGTTGCAAGACCTCTTGCTTCGTCTCTGCAGCCTGTGTAATACTAGAGAGATCGTAAAGGGTCTCTCCAATGGCAAAGTGTACTCTTCCCTTTTGCCCCTCTAGCCCAGTTCGCATATTGATGAGATCGTCGAAGGGTGACTTCTTCCACGAAGGATCGAGTTGCTTTGCTAGCATCTCCTTAGCCTTTAGGTAGTCACAAGGGTCGTACTCATAAGTGATAGCTACCGGCGTGATGTGTAGCTTACTGAGTAGATCCACCTCACTCTCACCTCGTTCGGCACTTAGTGTCAGCATCTTCAGCACCGCCACCTGAGTACGGTCATCCGAATTCTTACGGCGTCCCTCACTCTGAGCAAGCCAAACAGAGGCTTCCCCGCCTGCTACTGAGCTCAAGATATAATTCGATAGTCGCTTACTCTCCACTAGCATCTCACGCATAGATGGGCTTCGCTTCACGATAAAGGCATCGGCTAGTCGCACCACCATACGAATCCACTCACTGATCAGTAGATTGTCGCCAATGGCGATACGAGGGAATCCAAGTCCCGAGCTATAGAGTAGATAATTGAGAAAGGCAGAGTCGAGGATAATATCCCTATGATTGGAGATGAAGAGTTGCTTCTCGTCGCCACGCTTTGCCAATTTGCTCTTGCCCGAGATAGTAAGCGAAAAGGTGCTCGCCTTAGTAATCTGCTCAATGATTGGTTTCAGGAATATCTCCTTGAAGCGGGCTATTGAGGTGGCTTGCTCCAGCATCTTCTCCAGCTGCTCCTTACTAATTGTGCCAAAGAAGTGATGTAGGATACCTTGGATCTCCTCTTGCTTTAGCAAGTTAGTTGCTGCCTCCTGTACCTCGCTATCGATGTAAGGGCGAATACTATCGAAATATATATCATCGGTCTTCAACATAGCTATTTATCTCTCTTGTAGTTATCTAAATGATACTGGATTATACTCATTAATACCTCTCCCGCCTCTTTTCCATCGGCGCGGATCTGCTGTGGAATAAAACTTGTTGCTGTCATACCCGGAGTGGTATTTACCTCCAGAAGGACCGGCACTCCCTCCTCAATAATAAAGTCTACCCTAATAATCCCCGACGCACCGAGATAGCCATAAATCTCGCGTGTGAGTTGCTGTATCTCAGCAGTCATCTCAGGGGAAATGCGCGCTGGGGTAATCTCCTCCACGGCGCCATTGTACTTGGCGTCGTAGTCAAAGAATTGATTTTTCGGAACCACCTCCGTCACCGGAAGGATGTGTAGACCCTCTCCATCTTTATAGGCACCACAAGTAACCTCCGTGCCGGTAATCAACCCCTCAATCAGCACTTCATCAGCTTCCGTGAAGGCAAGTTCTACCGCTGGAAGTAGCTCATTCACCTCGTCCACCCGCGTGGTGGCTACACTACTTCCTCCAGCATTGGGCTTCACAAAGGCAGGAAGACCAGGCTCCACCGCAAGGATTATAGGGCGGATCGGATCACCTTTTTGAAGCCTCACACTTGGGGCGATCTTGATGCCGAAACTGTGGAGAAAGTGCTTGCAAAGATACTTATTGAAAGTCAGTGCTCCAATAGCGGTAGGGCAACAACTGTAGGGTATCCCAAGCATATCTAGGTAGCCAGTGAATAGCCCATCCTCCCCAGGCGTGCCGTGGATAGTGATATAAGCGTAGTCAAAGGTCACTTTGGCACCATCTATCAGTACAGAAAAGTCATTGCGGTCAATAGGATACTCCCTCTCCCCAAGCTGTACCACCCACTTCTCGTGAGTGATGAGTACAGGGTAAATTTCCAGAGGTGCTCCCTCTAGGAAGTGTAGTATACCCTCACGGCTTTTGAGGGATACCTCATATTCATTGCTGTAGCCACCGGCTACGAGTGCTATCTTAGGGTGTCGATTCATTCCTCAATCGGTTCAATTGAGCCAGCCTCCACATATCGTCTCCACTTCTGTAGGAGTGCCGACATATCCTCTGGCAAAGGTGATGTAAAATCCATCTGCTCCTCCCTTACTGGGTGGTAAAACCCAAGGGTCTGGGCGTGTAGCGCTTGTCGAGGGCAGAGGGCAAAACAATTCTCTATATATCTCTTGTAGCTAGCAAAGCGATTGCCTCTAAGTATCTCATTTCCCCCGTACCGCTCGTCATTGAATATCGGGTGTCCAATACTCTTCATGTGGGCTCTAATCTGGTGAGTGCGACCCGTCTCTAGTCGGCACCTAATAAGAGAGACATACCCTAGCTCCTCCTCCACTTTGTAGTGTGTTACCGCTGTTTTGCCTATCTCACCTCCGTAGGGAAAGGTAGTCATAATCATCCTGTCCCTAGGGTCACGAGCTAGATTGGTGCGGATCGTCCCCTCCTTTTCCTTTGGACGCCCCCAGATGATTGCTTGGTACTCTCGGCGGGTGCTCTTCTCGAAGAACTGGCGGGCAAGGGCGGTTCGCACAGTGGGGTCTTTGGCAATCAGCAGAAGGCCACTAGTATCCTTATCGATGCGGTGTACTAGCCCTACATTGGGGTCGTTGGGGTCGTACTTAGGGTCATCCTTGAGGTAGTAGGCGAGGGCATTGAGTAGAGTACCAGTATAATTGCCATGCCCAGGATGTAC
>USJF01000060.1 GCA_900554935.1 uncultured Porphyromonas sp. | reverse complement strand
GGTGAAGGGGTAGTCTCGCTCCAACGCATCAATATCCACCGAGTCCATCGGACTATCGGCCCAGACAAAGGCACGACTGCCGATGCGATAACTCTCACCATTATGGCAAAAGAAGAGTCCATTGCCAGGCACCTCAGTGAGTGATTCGGGTGTCGCATCACTTCCCAAGGCACTGTAGGCAGAGATGATGGCCGAGCCCAGCGGGTGTGTACTCATCTGCTCAGCACGTACGAGGAGCGCTTCATTCTCGGGCGTTCTCGCCAGCCATTGAACTGCCACAACGGTGGGTGTTCCTTTGGTCAGCGTCCCCGTTTTATCGTAGACCACGTCGGTCACCTTGCCCAATTGCTCTAGTGCAGTTGCGTCTTTCACCAGCAATCCGAGGGAAGAGGCCTTGCCCATCGCTACGGTAATGGCAGTAGGAGTGGCCAATCCCAAGGCACAGGGGCAGGCGATCACTAGTACACTGATGGCGAAGTAGATGCCGTGTAACCACGGGGTTTCACCTCCGCCCAATCCCCACGCCAGTAGCGTTGACAAGGCAAGGAAAAGAATGGTAGGGACAAAGTAGCCCGCCACCTTATCGGCAATCCTTTGGATAGGAGCTTTGGTTGCTTGGGCATGGCGAACCGCTTCTACCACACGGCTCAAGAGCGTCTCTTCACCCACTTTCGTGGCGATAAACGTAGTCGCTTTGCCCACAGAGATACTACCAGAGTAGACCTCTTCGCCCGCCACTTTGGTACGAGGCAAGGGTTCGCCAGTAATGCTACTTTCATCAAAGGAGCCCTCCGCCTCAAGTTTGCCATCCACCGGAACACTATCTCCGTGACGCAGGCGGATCCTATCCCCCACCACTAGTTCGCTTAGGGGAAGTTCTAGCCAGATCCCTTCTCGCTCCACCATCGCCGAGTCGGGTGCCAGTGCCATCAACTGCCGGAGGGCAGTATTGGTGCGTTGTTTTGCCCGCTCCTCTATATAGCGACCCAGTAACACAAAGGAGACAATCATCCCCACCACGTCGAAGTAACTATTGCCAAAGAGGTCGCCACTCTCTACCTCGCCGAGTGCCAAGTAGCGTACCAAGCTAAATAAGTAGGCGGTGAGCGTACTCATACTGATCAGCGTATCCATCGTGAAGGAGGCGTGCCGTAGTTGCTTCCACGCCCGCCGATGGTAGTCGCCTGCCGACCAGAGTAAAATTACCGTGGCAATCACCGCGTTGACCCTCAGCACCCACGCCGAGGAAATACCCCAATGCCCTCCATACATATCCACCACCATGGCGATGATAGCAAGTAGCACCGTAACGATCAACCGCCGTCTCAAAGCCTTCAACGCACGGCTCTCCCCCTCCTCTCGGATCGCTTCCCGCTCGCTCGCCTCAGCCTCTATCAGCATATCATACCCAACGCTTCGGACAATCCGTTGTAGCTCCTCGGGCGAAGTCACTTGGTCGTCATAAGTAACAAGTGTCCGCCCCTCCATCAGATTGACCGATACCTCCTGCACCCCACTTGCCTTGCGGAGTGCCTCCTCCACCGTCGCTACACACCCTGCACACATCATGCCGGTGACCGTAAACTGTCGCTCTATATTCATTTCCCTTTATTTTTTTTGATTGTGTCTATTTATCTTTGATTGTGCTCGCAAGTTACGGATAATTCCTCGCAATTTACTTGTATTGCCCAATAAATTGCCCGTCACATCCCCTGCCTCCCGCAAGTTAGGGTGCACAAAAGGAAGATTATATACCCGGTTTTTTCTAGTGACAATAGGCCTAATGTTTGTTAATACAGATGAACTTTGGTTGATGGATGTCTCTGTATGAATACCTTTTGCAATTACCTATAATTCATTGGGTTATGAATCCAAAAGTTTAGTTTGTAACTCAATGATCGCTTTGTTTGTAACTCTACGATCGATGAGTTACAAACTCTACAATTGCTGAGTTACAAACTCGCTGATGTCCGAGATACTAACCTTCCAACGGATTTGATACACTGTTGAATTTCAGTGTGTTACAATGGGCGATGCGAGTGACCAGTGTTTCGTCCTGCTATTTTGCATTACTTGACAATTGGTCGTTGCCTCTGAAGCATCTGCTCATTTGAGACCCTCTTCATTCATTGCCGTGAAATAGCCACCCAAAGCGATCGGAACCGCATCGCTCGGAATTGAGGCTGCCCCTTACTTTTGTAGGTCTCTTTAGAAAAATGTAACTTTGTAGATATTGTACGTTATAGCGACTAAGTAATGATTCAAGAAGATATAGATAATATTGGCCTGCACTGCACTTCGCGAAGAGCGGAGGGGTTCGTAGCCAATCACAAAAAGAAACTAAGCGTCTCGGACTATCTTTGCGACCTTCCGGAGGAGTGCAATAAAGAGGCCTTTGTGGAGGTGCAGTTCAAGAATACTCGCAAAGGGTACTTCCTCAATAGCCTTGGGCTGGAGCTACATAAGGGCGATATGGTGGCGGTTGAGGCGTTCCCCGGGCATGATATTGGAGAAGTGACGCTGACGGGTAGGTTGGTACAGAAGCAGATGGCCAAGGTCAATTACCGCCACCCTAATGGCGAACCACGCCGTATCTATCGCCTTGCCAAGCAAAGCGATATGGAGCGGTATTACGAGGTAAAGGCCCTTGAGCAGGAGACTATGATTCGTAGCCGGCAGATAGCCGATGCTCTTGGCTTAGAGATGAAGATCGGCGATGTGGAGTACCAAGGCGATGGGCAGAAGGCGATATTCTACTACATTGCGGAGGGGCGAGTAGACTTTCGTCAATTGATCCGAAAGCTGGCAGAGGCCTTTCATATCCGAGTAGAGATGAAGCAGATCGGCGCTCGCCAAGAGGCGGGGCGAATAGGAGGGCTAGGTCCTTGTGGTCGCCAACTCTGTTGCTCTGGCTGGATGACTAGTTTTGTTTCTGTAGGCACCAATGCGGCTCGCCTGCAAGACCTTTCGCTCAATCCACAGAAGTTGGCAGGACAGTGCGCTAAGCTCAAGTGTTGCCTCAACTTTGAGGCCGATACTTACCTCGAGGCGCAGCAGCAGTTGCCCCATCGCTCTATAGAGCTACGCACTTCAGTAGGTGACTACCGATTTATGAAAGCTGATATCTTGGCTGGTGAGCTAACCTATCTGCCGAAGGTGCGTGACCGTAGAGAGATGGCGGAGCCGGTAACTATCACCAAGGAGCGAGCACACGAGATTATCGCACTCAATAAGGCGGGTAAGCTCCCTTACGATCTCCAATGCGATGAGGAGAAGGTACTAGATAGCTCGGTAGAGGAGTCGCGGAAAGATATCCTTTTGCAGAGTGATATGAACCGCTTCGACGAGGAGCGGAAGGAGCGACGCCAGAAGCGACGCAAGGGAAATAGCAATCGCAAGCAAAAGAATGCTCTGCCAACAGAGTCATCGAAGGAGGCACCGAAGGAGGGTAATCGTAGGCGTCGCAGGAAGGGAGGTAACCGTTCGCCACAATCTCAAGGGGCTGATGGAGATGAGCGCAATACGCGTGATAGAAGAGCCAGAAGTAGCCGTGGCGAGAATGTGGATTAAGCAGTAGAAGGAGGGCGCATATGGCTAGTGCCAGACTTGTAAGCATCGGCCTTTTAGTAGGGCTATGGATGGTCGCTTGCTTCGGCTGTCGTACCACTGAAGCGAAGTACTACTATTTTGAGCAACTTCCAGAGGAGGTGTGGTCGGCAGATCGAGAGGTCTTTTTTAGTACTAGCGATCTCGATAGTACGCAGCGTTATGATGTGGACCTTGTCTTTCGTCTGAAGCGGGATTTCAAGTACACTGCGCTCCCAGTAGGCGTTACCTTTGAGACTCCTACCCGACATTTCACTACACGGGTAATCAGTGTCCCATTGGAGCATCTTCGGCTGAGAAGTGGTGGCTTCGCAATCTATGAGCAGAGCTTCCGTCTGGAGAGCGGAATGCGATATTCCGAGCGCGGTGTCTATACCTACAGCGTCCGCCAGCTCTCTACCGACTCTATTATAAGTGGGGTGGTGGAAGTAGGGCTCACCATAACCCCTAGAGAGTAGCAGAGCGGTATGAATGTGGTATTTAGGCAAAGCTTCAAAGGCACTCTCACCAATCTCTTCGGTGCGGGAATCGGATTTCTCAGTACCTTCTTCGTCATTACCCAAGTATTAACCCCCGAAGAGATTGGCCTTACTAGAGTACTCGTGGAGGCAGCGACACTCGTCGCCGGCTATGCCCTATTAGCCACCAATAGCTCCAGTATCCGCTATTACCCTTATTTCCGTACTGAGGATGGGCGAGATAGGGGCTTCTTCCGACTTCTGCTCACTATCCCTCTGCTGGGATTATTGATCTTCGGTGGCGCTTACTTACTATTCAAAGAGCCTTTAGTAGCGTACTTCTCTCCGAAAGGTGGTGGCGAAGATCTCTTCCGGAGATACTACTATATGGTTCTCCCGCTGGTACTCTTTATCCTCTACCAGACGTTACTAGAAGTCTATTGTAGTCTGAAGCAGCGGATTGTGCTTCCGAAAGTAAGCCGAGAGGTACTCCTCCGATTACTTCTTTTAGTAGCCTATGTCGCCTATGGCATTGGCTGGATCGACTTCGACCTTTTTGTTGTTGCCTTTGTGCTCTCCTACGGGGTGATGATGTGCGTGACCCTATTCTACAGTTTGCGGATATCGCCACAAGCCCTCAAGGCATCTATTGTGCCAATCGAAGCAGAGGTACGGAGAGACTTTCGGAATTATACCCTCTTCACCCTCCTTAGTGCTATGGGGAGTAGCATCGTGCAACGGCTCGACCTCTTTATGGTCTCCGCAGAGCTTGGGATGGCCTCGGCAGGCATCTACACCATTGCTTTTTATGTCGTCGCAGTGATAGAGATGCCTTCGCGCTCGCTGAGTGCCATATCATCGCCGTTTGCTTCCGAGGCGCTCCATAGTGGAGATACCGCTCGTCTCAATCAGCTCTACCGTAGGGTATCTTGCTATCAACTATTGGTCGGGGCACTGCTATTGCTCGCCATTTGGGTCAATATCGATCTGCTCTTTTGGCTCATCCCTAATGGCTCCACCTATGCCCTTGGCAAAGGCGTGGTGCTCTTCCTAGGCCTAGGAAAGCTGATTGACCTCGCCTTTAGCTTCGGCAACGGGATACTGAGGTACTCCAAGTACTACTTTTGGACCCTCGCCTACACCGTCATCGTGCTCGTAGTCACCATTCTACTCAATCTCTACCTGATCACCCTTTGGGGAATGGTAGGAGCAGCTGTAGCCACCATGATTACCTTTGCCATCAGCTATGCCTTCCAGCAATTTGTGCTTTGGCAAAAGCTACAAATCACCCCGCTCAGTAGCGAGTTGGTGCGTATTGTAGCCCTCTTTGGGCTATTGATGCTTGCCAATTATCTGCTTCCCCACTTCGGCCATCCACTAGTAGATAGTGTGTGGAGGTCGTTGGTAATTGGTATATTTGGCTGGTGGCTCTTGCGTAGGCTCGAGACATTTAGAGGTTTGGTGGCACAGATCAAAGAATTATTTGTGGAATATAGGACTAGAAAAAAGGAGAAATAAGCAATGAGTGAGGTGGTAGAAAAAAAGAAAAAGAGCGAAGAGCCGGTAAAGGGCATTACGCTAGTGCCTATGGGCGGAGTGGCAAGTAGGGTACGCACCATTGCCTCGATGATCTACTTGGCAGAGAAGTACCGGCGCCCACTTGAGATTATTTGGCATACCGACGATGAGATGCCGGTCTCCACTGACCGACTCTTCACCCTTGTGCCAAGGCTAGCCTCCAAAAATATCACCTTGAGGGGCTACCAGACCTCCGACCTGCTCCTCAATATGCCCCCCATGCTCAGCAATCTTTACCTCTCCTTCCTCGCCGTGTACCTGAGGTACGATAAGGTACTCTCCGGTAGTCGCTTGGAGCGAATGCTTACAACGAATAGGGAGGAGCTCGAGGCGCTCCTCAAAGATGGCGATAAGTCTCTATTGATAGCTACGGACAAGAGCTTTGGTAATTACTATAGGATGTACGATGTGCTGGAGTCCACTGTGGAGGTCAATAATGTGGTGCTCTCGATTATGGCAAGCTGGAAAAATAGTGTGATCGGTATCCATATCAATAGGCGAATGAACCCTCAGACCACCTTCAACGAATGTCCTATCGAGCTATTTATCAAACGTATGCAGGAGATAATAGTGGCCGATAAAAACACCAACTTCTATATCGCTACTACCTCTAAAGATGAGCGCGAGCGCCTAGCTACCATCTTCCGTGACCGTGTCTATGTGCCCCATAGTGTCGCCGACCCCGACACGCTTAAAGGCGTGATACAGTCCCTTGGCCAGCTACTCGCCCTTTCGCACTGCGACCGAATCCTCACCACTCCAGAGAGCAACTACTCCCAGGTTGCTTCCGAACTCGGCAACGTCCCCCTAGAGACCCTCAGTATCTACGCCAATCTATAGCCCTCCATCAGTGGCTAAGGAGTGGGTCAATGGTTGCTCCTATAGCATATCGGTTTTCAGTCTATTGTAAGGGTCAAAGACTCGTTGGTAAGTAGGTATTTGCCGAGTTACAAACTCAGCATTCGCGGAGTTACAAACTAAGCATTTGTGGAGTTACAAACTCAGTGATAGCGTAGTTTCGAACTCGGTGGTCGCACTTGCATAGGTTGGCTCGACAGTTGGTTAGGAGAAGGGGATTTAGAAGGATAGGATATTGCGAAATATCCAGAAGTTGATGATGATGGCCAGTATGATGTAGATGGAGCGCTTGCCATAGAGACGATCTCTCCACTTGAGCAGTCGGCTGGAGCGATGATAGGTGAGGCTTAAAAAGGTCAATAGTAAGAGGAATGGGAGAGATACCACCATAAAGGCATTTACCTTAAATGCCTCCACTATCTGAAAATTGAGCAGATAGTGGAGGGCACGTTGTGAGCCACACCCTGGACACTTTAGCCCCGTAAGCATCAAAAACGGACACTTAGGGAAGAGGCTAGAGTCCAGAGGGTTGAACTTTCGATAGATAATCGAAAGTAGGATGATTAGGATTGCGCCAGCAATCCATATCGTGAGCTTATGTCGGTTATACCTCTGCAAGTGCTCCAACCATAAACAGTAAGATATAGAGGCCTGCTATCACAGCTCCACATATTGCTCCAGCTATAACCCATGTTTTGGCTGTTTTAGAGGCACTCAGAGCCCCAGCAACATCCCCTCTGTCAAAGGCAGGATCTACTTTAGAAGCATAGACAATGCCAACAATCCCAAATGGTATGCAACAAAGTACTGTAACTATGATGGACTCTACTAGCCAAGTTTTAGGACGAGTTACTACCGTTGTTTCAGTCGTTGCATTAGTAGGGTATGCCTGAGGTATTTGCGTTTGTGTGGGAGGCGTCTGAGGCCCATAAGTGAATA
>USJF01000059.1 GCA_900554935.1 uncultured Porphyromonas sp. | reverse complement strand
CAATACCAAGGTGGTTTACTTCGAGAGTCCTGCCAATCCTACCATGGATATGGTGGATATTGAGCAGATCGCAAAGATTGCTCACGAGCATGAAGGAATCACAGTAGTGGCCGATAATACCTACTGTACCCCTTACCTCTGCCGACCCATCGAGCACGGTGTGGATGTCGTGGTTCACTCTGCCACAAAGTACCTTAATGGTCATGGCGATGTGATTGCCGGTTTTGTGGTAGGAACTGCAGAATATATCACCCAAGTACGATTGCTAGGAGTGAAGGACCTCACAGGTGCCTGCCTCGGTCCACTTGAGGCGTTCCTCATTGAGCGAGGTATGAAGACCCTCTCCCTCCGTATGGATCGCCACTCAAGTAATGCTCAGAAGGTGGCGGAGTTTTTGGAGTCTCACCCCAAGGTGGAGAGTGTACAGTACCCTGGGTTAGCTAGTTTTAAGTACAAAGCGATGGCCGATAAATATATGCGTCTCCCTGGTGGTATGATCTCTTTTGAGGTGAAAGGTGGCAAACCAGCCGGACAAAAACTGATCAATGCTTGCCAACTCTGCTCTATTGCTGTGAGCCTTGGAGATACCGAGACACTTATTCAGCACCCTGCCAGTATGACCCACTCACCCTACACTGAGGAGGAGTGCACCGCAGCAGGTATCTCGCAAGGACTAGTTCGCCTCTCCGTAGGTCTTGAGTCTGTTGAGGATATCATTGCCGACCTAAAGCAAGCACTCGACCAACTATAAGCCCCATTATTTTTAGAATAAGTAGTGGCTGTTGTGATAGGAGAATCGACTCCTCTCGCAATAGCCACTCTTTTATATATAGTCAGGCCGTCCAATATCTCATTTCCTCCTCCCAAATAAACTCTTCTATCCCACGTACATATTGCCTTGGAGTGTGTCGCTCGAAAAATGGTTTCTATCACTTCTGATGGAAGTTTTGTGGGATAATTATTCGGTTGCCTACGGATCATATTCAATCATTAAATAAAATGATGAAATGGGATGTAACATAGTTCATTTGTACGACCATTATAACTCATTGGATTTCATTACTGTATTTAATGCATTGTCGAGTTTGTAACTCAGTTATCATGGAGTTTGTAACTCAGTCATCGTGGAGTTTGTAACTCACTATTTGCTAAGTTTGTAACGCGACGAAGGTTTAGTTGTAAACTTGAGCCTTGGACTGTATAGCCCAATGATTTATGGCTGATTGTAAAGCATCTTTGAATAGAGACATAAATCGCTCAATGTTTACTTGTAATAATAAACATTAATCCTACTACTTTCATGAATGGGCATACAACCTTCTATGCGGTTCTATCTAACTCTCGGAATTTAGGCTTCTTGTTATCTCCTTTTATGCGGTAGTTTTTTGGTATCTTTGTGGTAGCGAATAGAGTAACGAAGTATTTTATGACTAGGCAGATTGATTTTGCAAGTAAGGGCCAGTTGGGTAGGGATCCGCATCTTTATTTTCCCCAGTTGATGGCGACCCCGGCTTATGTGCAGGTGGAGTCTCAGCTGAGGGCCAACTTGGAGCGTATCAAGCAGGTCTCGGACCGCACAGGTGTGGAGATTATCTTGGCCTTTAAGGCGTATGCTCTATGGAAGTTGTTTCCTATCTTTAGAGAGTATATCTCGGCTTCTACCGCTAGCTCATTGGCCGAGGCAAGAATGGGGAGAGACAAGATGGGTAGCCTTACGCATACCTATGCCCCCATTTATAAATCTGAGGAATTTGAGGAGATTATGGAGTGTAGCACCCATATCGTCTTTAACTCTATGTCGCAATTTGAGCGGTACTATCCTAGAGTAAAAGCCTATCAACATCATGCCATAGAGTGTGGTATCCGAATCAACCCCGAGTATAGCGAAGTGGGTACAGAGCTCTACAATCCTGCTGCTCCAGGTAGCCGTATGGGAACGATTGTATCACAGATCCCAGAGCAACTTCCTTATGGCTTGGTGGGTATTCATATCCATACGCATTGTGAGAGCAATTCCTATCAATTGGAGCGGTCACTCCATGTGATAGAGGAGAAGTGTGACCATCTATTGAAGCAGGCAAAGTGGCTCAATCTAGGAGGTGGTCACTTGATGACGCATCAGGAGTATGATGTGGAGCACTTGATTGGGCTTTTGATCGGCTTTAAGGCTAAGTACCCGCATCTCCATATTATCTTGGAGCCAGGGAGTGCTTTTGCTTGGGAGACTGGCTACTTAGTCGCCACGATTGAGGATATTGTGGAGAATCATGGTATAAGAACACTGATGATGGATGCCTCCTTTACCTGTCACATGCCCGATTGCCTTGAGATGCCCTACCAGCCTCGTGTGAGAGGTGCGGAGATGGCACCAACGGCTACGCATACGCATAAATATCGTATCGGGGGTAATAGCTGTCTAAGTGGCGATGTGATGGGCGATTGGTACTTTGCTAATGAACCCAAGGTGGGTGACCTCCTCATCTTTGAGGATATGCTGCACTATACGAGTGTCAAGACTACGATGTTTAATGGTATACACCACCCCTCTATCTGTGTGGAGCGCCTTAATGGCGAGCTAGAGCTCTTAAGAGCCTTTGGGGTAGAGGATTATATTAATAGAATGGATTAGATTGGGTGTGTCCCAACAAATCCGTTGGGAAGCACTGATAAATGAGATAAGATAATGGCTTTTTTTGGACTATTTTCGAAGGAAAAGAAGGAGACGCTAGACAGCGGTTTGGAGAAGACTAAGTCCTCTTTTTTTGGCAAGCTCTCGAGAAGCGTAGTGGGTAAGTCGAAAGTGGATGATGAGGTGCTGGATGAGCTGGAGATGACGCTGGTGAGCAGTGACGTGGGAGTGCCTACGACACTCAAAATTATTAAGCGTATCGAGGAGCGTGTCGCAAAAGATAAGTATGTGGGCACGGATGAACTGCACCAAATCTTGCGTAGCGAAGTGGCTGCTATGCTAGAGGAAAATAACACGATTGATGGTACTGACTTCTCTATCAAAGAGCAGGAAAAGCCCTATGTGATACTAGTGGTGGGGGTCAATGGTGTGGGCAAGACGACTACGATTGGAAAGCTCGCCTACCAATTTAAGAGCTCGGGCTATAAGGTGGTGCTCGGCGCTGCGGATACTTTTAGAGCTGCAGCGGTAGATCAATTGGTGATATGGGGCGAGAGAGTAGGGGTGCCAGTGATTAAGCAAGAGATGGGAAGTGACCCTGCTTCGGTGGCTTATGATACGGTATCTCATGCTAAAGCTCAAGGGGCGGATGTGGTTCTGATTGACACTGCGGGAAGACTACACAATAAGGTAGGGCTGATGAATGAGCTGACCAAGATCAAGAATGTGATGAAGAAGGTACTCCCCAACGCTCCCCAAGAGGTGCTGCTGATATTGGATGGCTCTACGGGTCAGAATGCTTTTGAGCAAGCTAAGGAATTTACCGCAGCCACCGATGTGACCGCTCTAGCTGTGACTAAGCTCGACGGAACTGCCAAGGGTGGTGTGGTTCTTGGTATTTCAGACCAATTTAAGATCCCTGTAAAGTACATAGGTCTTGGTGAGCAGATGACCGACCTACAGCTATTCAATAAGAAGGAGTTTGTGGATTCTTTATTTAGTGAGTAGTGAAGAAGAATAGAGTAGATGTAATTACCATGGGATGCTCCAAGAATCTTGTCGATTCGGAGCATCTGATGAAGCAATTTGCTAGCCACGGCTATCATGTGGTTCATGATGCCGAGATTCCCGAAGGTGAGATTGTGGTGATCAATACTTGTGGTTTTATAGAGAGTGCACGGGAGGAGTCGATCAATACGATCCTGCAGTTGGTAGAAGGTAAAAAGGAGGGACGTATCGGTAAGCTTTACGTGATGGGATGTCTAAGTGAGCGGTATATGGAGGAGCTCAAGGCGGAGATTCCCGAGGTGGATAAGTTTTATGGTAAGTTCAATTGGAAAGAATTGCTCTCCGATATCGGCAAGGCCTACCACACCACTCCTGCCGATCTGAGATGGCTCTCCACCCCTCGCCATTACGCCTACCTCAAAATCGGCGAAGGCTGTAACCGCACCTGCGCTTATTGTTCGATCCCACTGATGACTGGTAAGTACCACTCTCGGCAGATGGAGGAGATCCTCGAGGAGGCTATGCAGCTAGCCAAACAAGGAGTGAAAGAAATCCAATTGATCGCCCAAGACCTTACCTATTATGGTATAGATCTCTATAAGGAGCCGAAGTTACCACAATTGGTGAGGAAACTTTGTAAGATTGAGGGGATAGAGTGGGTGCGACTGCACTACGCTTACCCCAATCACTTCCCTATGGAACTACTGGAGGTGATGAGTGAAGAGCCAAAGGTATGTAAATACCTAGATATCGCTCTTCAGCACATCAATGATGGGGTGCTGAGCTCTATGCGTCGATTTGTGACGAAGGAAGAGACACTTGCCCTTATCTCTACTATCCGTGAGCGTGTGCCTGGTATTTATCTCCGTACCACTTTGATGGTGGGCCACCCTGGGGAGAGTGAGGAGGCCTTTGAGGAGTTGATGGACTTTGTGCGAGAGGTGCGCTTTGAACGTATGGGCGCTTTTAGCTATTCTCACGAGGAGGGTACATACGGCTACCAACATTATCACGATGAGGTGCCCGCCGAGGTGAAGCAAGAGCGATTAGATCGACTGATGACACTACAAGAGGAGATCGCTTTTGAAAAAGCTGAGGAGCTGGTTGGTACTACACAAAAGGTAATTATTGACCGTGCCTCCGAAGGCTACTATATAGGGCGAACACAGTATGATTCGCCCGATGTGGACCCTGAGGTGCTTGTGGTGACAGATGAAGAGCTCACTATTGGAGACTTTTATAATGTGCAAATTGTAGAAGCAGATGGTTTTGATACCATAGGCAGATTAGTATGAGTAGTAAAAGCGATATCCTAAAGCAAGCACAAGCTCTTATGCAGGCAAGGTTGGTAGAGCAAAGCGACCTTATCCTGCCTTGTATTGGGCTATTTAGGGCGCGGTTCTGTGAAGAGTATATATGCACTGCGGAGCAGAGGCGAGTCCTGATGCCACCAGAGATTGCTTTGCAGTTTGTCCCCGCTGAGTACCTCCTTGAGTCGGAGCACTACACACAATTGGACTACCAAGCTCCTGTCACCTATATCGCTGAGGAATTTATCGAAGCTCTTTCTTTGCTCCACAATCTTGATGTGGAAGAGGTAGCTACGGTGCTCACTGCCGAGGTGAAGGAGTTCTTGGACGGACTATTTAGAGGCCGAAGAGTTGCCTTTTTTGGGCTAGGTGATTTCTTTGTCACAGAAGAGATAGCAGGGGTGCTTCTACTCAACTTTGTACCCTCTCCCGCATTGCTAGATCTGCTCAATCAACCCTTCTCAATTTACCAGCCTACACCGTTGCGCGAAGGGGTACAATTCCCTGAACTACAAAATACCACTACTCGCGCCGATCGTTCGCAAGTTCAGCAATTTGCTATCACTGAGCCAGCCCTAGAATCGCCAATAACAGCAGCATCCCCAGTACCTACGATGCCAGAAGAAGCTATAGAAGAGCCTGCTCCAGTAGAGGCGGTGAACGATATCCCAGCCCCTACGAAAAAGCATAAACCTCTGCCCTTGCTTTGGATCTCCTTAGCAGTGATCGGATTGCTCCTATTTGGCTTGTGGTTACTATTGCCCCAACCTATGGCTCCACGGTATCGCGGCGCTGAAGAGATCGCCTTGTCCAAGGATACTCTCCCTGAGATAAAGGATACCGACACCTTCGCACTAGAGCCCTCAACTCCGCCACAACCTCTCGATACCTTGCAGGTAAGTAGGGGTGGCTCCTTGGCACAATTGGCACGCCATTACTACGGTAATGTCTACTACTGGGTCTATATTTATATGGCCAATAAAGATAGTATCCCAGATCCCAATAACCTTCGTTATGGGCAGACGCTCGTCGTGCCTTCCCTTGAAATCTTTGATCTTAAAAAAGATTCCCTAGAGGCTCTACAAGAGGCAAAGGTGTGGGAGAGCATCATACAAAATCGTAAGTTTTATTCTTATACAGAGCAGAGAGCTACCATTTCATTGCCGTGATACGAAGAATAGTGCTATGCCTTGTCCTACTGACTTGCTCCATCCTTACTAGAGCCCAGGGGGAGCCTGTAGACCATGTACAAGTGCTCATGGGCACAATGTCGAGCTATGAGCTTTCTTCTGGCAATACCTATCCAGCTATAGCACGGCCGTGGGGGATGAACTTTTGGACACCTCAGACGGGGAAGAATGGTGATGGGTGGCAGTATACCTATACAGCCAATAAGATTCAGGGTTTTAAGCAGACACACCAACCAAGCCCTTGGATGAATGACTACGGACAATTTGCTATTATGCCGGTGACGGGTGAACTGCGTGTGAAGGAGGCGGAGCGGGCGAGTTGGTTTTCGCACAAAGCGGAAGTGGCAAAGCCTTATTATTATAGTGTCTACTTGGCTGACCATGATACCGAGGTGGAATTGGCACCTACAGAGCGAGCCGTGGTATTTGATATTCACTACCCCGACTATAAAGATAATTATCTGGTGATAGATGCGATGGAGGCTCCCTGTAAGATCTCTGCAGATGAATCTCGGGGAGTGGTTACAGGATATACCACTAAGAATAGTGGTGGAGTGCCTGATAACTTTTGCAATTACTTTGTACTGACTTGTGATGTGCCATTTGAACTGGTCTCTTCCGATAGCACCACTCTAGCGATTGGTTTCCCTAGAGGTAGTAAAGTGACCCTAAGGGTGGCTAGCTCCTTTATCAGCACAGAGCAAGCTTGGCAGAATCTGGAGGAGGTAGCTGGTCGCTCTCTATGCGAGGTGGCAGAGGAGGGACGTGCTGAATGGAACCGTTTGCTCGGGCGACTAGAAGTGAAAGGGTCTAACCTTGATGATATTCGCACCTTCTACTCTACACTCTATCGTTCGCTACTCTTTCCACGACGTTTTTATGAGGTAGATGCATCTGGTAAGGTCTTGCACTACAGCCCATATAATGGCAAGGTGTTACCTGGGTATATGTATACTGATACTGGCTTTTGGGACACCTTTAGGAGTCTATTCCCGCTACTCAATCTTTGCTATCCCGAAGAGGCGAGCAAGATGCAAGAGGGACTTGCCAATACCTACCGTGAGAGTGGATTCTTGCCTGAATGGGCTAGCCCTGGCCATCGTGATATAATGGTGGGGAATAATAGTGCCTCTGTGGTGGCCGATGGTTATATTATGGGGGTTACGCCTCCTGAAGATGCGGAGCTACTCTGGGAGGCGGTGGCGCACGGTGCCCATAGCCGTCACCCTAAGGTAAGTGCGACTGGGCGCGCTGGCTTTGAGTATTACAATAAGTTAGGATATGTCCCTTGCAATGTGGGTATTAATGAGAGTGCTGCCCGTACCCTTGAGTATG
>USJF01000058.1 GCA_900554935.1 uncultured Porphyromonas sp. | reverse complement strand
ACTGCTTGTATGGAGAGGTAGATGCCTCCAACTGTGTAGGCTGCTTTCTCTGGGACAATGAGAGCAAAGAGCCCTTCGCCCCAAAAGAAGTAGATGCAGAAGCCGATTATTCCTACGATAAGCGATAGGGTGAGGGTGTAGCGCACTCCTTTGTAGATTCGATCCAGCTTATTGGCTCCATAGTTTTGACCCGTGAAGGCACTTAGCGCGGTGGAAAAGCCTTGGGCAGTATTCCAGCAGAGTCCTTCGAGCTGCCCTCCAGTGGTGAGTGCCATCACTCCTAGGTGCCCACCATAGAGCGATGCGAGATGGCCAAGGGTGAGGTTGATAAAGGCAAATAGACTATTCATCACTGCTACGGGGGTGCCGATGCGTAGGACGTTGTAGGCTATCCTTTTGGAAAGGTTGGTGAATATCTTGATCCCCCCTAGCAACTGGTCTCTGTACATCTGTAGGAGGAAGAGCCCTAGCACGATGCCTTGTGAAAGGATGGTGGCGAGTGCTGCCCCTTTGACTCCTAGACCTGCTACGAAGATAAGGAGTGGGTCGAGGAGCATATTGAGGAATAGCCCTATGGTGCTGATGACAAAAGGGACCTTGGAGTGCCCTGTGGCATTGTAGATGCCAGTATAGGCAACTGTGGGAAAGATAAGGGGCATCCCGAGAGCAACAATGGTGAGGTAGTCGGTTCCCATCTTGTGGATAGTGGGCTCGAGCTTATAGATACCTATTAGTCCTCCATTGAATAAAAGATAGATGGCCATTATCCCGATACCCATAATGATAGCGATGGTAGAGGTATGGCTGGCGTAGTGGCGGGCTTCATCTTCTGCCTTTCGGCCAAGTGCATTGGAGACGCCCACTTCGGCAGCTACCTTATTGAGCATTGAGAGTGAGCTGGCGATCCAGGTAAAGACCGAGGCGGCTCCTGTTGCTGCCACTGCTTCGGAGGAGAGGCGCCCCAGCCATGCCATATCGGTGAAGCTGTAGAGCATCTGTATGAAGGAGGTGCCTAGTATTGGTAGCGCGAGGTGCACTAGGTGAGGTCCGATCGCTCCTCTCGTGAGGTCTTTTGCTTGGCGGTAGGTGGCCATCTTATTGGTAGAAGGTTACTTTTGCTTCTCGGTGGAGAGCATTCCGCAGGCTGCGGATATGTCTTCGCCTCGTGAGCGACGAGTGGTAGTACGCAGTCCGTGCTTATTGAGGTATTCCTCGAACCATAGCACGCTATCTGATGAAGGAGTATGGTAGGGAATGCCCGGAATGGCGTGGTAGCGTATGAGATTGACCCGGCAGTCGAGTGGTTTTAGGAGTGCTATCAAGCGGTCGGCGTGTGCCTTGGTATCATTGAGCCCCTCGAAGAGGATGTACTCAAAGGAGAGCCGCCTTTGCCCTGAAAAGTCGTACTCACTGAGCTGACGTACTACCTGCTCGATATGGAAGGCTCGCTCTACTGGCATCAATTGTAGTCGCTCTTCGGGGATGGCATTATGTATACTGATGGCGATGTGTACGCTTTGCTCCTGTAGAAGCTTCTTGAGCCCTTCCTTGACCCCTATGGTGCTGACAGTGATCCGCTTGGGGCTCCAAGCTAGGCCGTAATCTGCGGTGAGGATCTCGATCACTTTTGCCACTTCATTGTAGTTGTCAAGTGGTTCGCCCATTCCCATGAAGACTAGGTTGGTGAGCTTATCGGCATGGGGTATGCTGAGTACTTGATTGATGATATCGGCACTTGAGAGGTTGGCGAGCCAGCCCATTTTACCTGTGGCACAAAAGGAGCAAGCCATTTTGCAGCCCACTTGGCTGCTGATGCAGAGGGTGGCTCTACTAGGTTCGGGGATAAAGACTGTCTCGAACTGATAAGCGGGATTGTCCGTCAGTGGAAATAGATACTTCTCGGTGCCGTCGGTAGAGATCTGTCGGTGGGTAAATGAAGAGCGCCCGATCTGGTAATTTTCTGCTAGTTTGGCACGGAGCGGCTTGGAGAGATTGGTCATCTCTTCTATGGAGGTTGCTCGCTTTTGGTAGAGCCATTCAGCTATCTGCTTGGCTCGGAAACGAGGTTCGCCCATTGAGGTAACTATCTCTTGAAGCTCTGAAAGTGTCTTGCCGATGAGTTGGGTCATAGCTATGGTTGCGGTGGGTTACTTTTTTACTTCTACAATCTGAGGGTCTCTCTCCCAATACCATAGATATCCTTTGGCATTGTAGCCCATCTTTTCAAGTAGATTTATATAGGCTTTGATCTGGGAGTGGTACTGAGGAAGATCGTCGCTTTCGCCAAACTTATAGTCGATCACGGTCGCTTCATTGCCCTCAAGTACTAATCTATCGGGGCGCTTGTGTCGCTCGCTCTCGCCTATGTAGATGGACTGCTCTGTGAGGATACTCCTCCCCTCCTTGGGCGTGAAATACGCTAGGAGCTCTGGCATCTCGTGAAATGCTTTGTTAAACTGGTTGGTGAGGGCTTTTTTCTCTTCGTCCGACTTATCTATTCGTGCTATGGCAGGCTCAAAGTCGTCACGGGTGATGACCCTTGACATTACGTCGTGCATTTTAATCCCATGCTGTATGGCTTGGCTATCAAAGGGAGTCTCGCTCTCTATCCGCTTCAGGATTGATTGGCGTGACTCTTTATTGAGGTGGAGCTCTACTTTTTCTGGTTCGCTTCCTTTAGTGCTATCGATGCTCGATGCCTGTTTTTTTGCCTGTGCCTCTCCAAAAGTCCAGACCTGTGTATCAGTATTCGTATGCTTGGTTACTCCCTTTATCGCCTTTATCCGATCATATACAATACTGGTGACCTTCTTGGTATTCTCTTTCTCCGAGGTGAAAAGGTAAAGCCGCTCTTTGGGGCGAGTAAAAGCAACGTAGAGGAGGTTGAGGTTGTCTAGATAATTGGCCTCGTGGATCTCTCTGTACTTTTGGCCGATCAGCGAATTGAGGCGCGCTTGCGTTGGAGCTTCTGGAATGATATAGAAGGGCAGTGAATTGGATACAAAGCCTTTGGGAAGGTACTCTGTGCTACAAAACTCTAGGCTGCTATTTTGTGTTACCTTGGAGATGTCCCAATTGAGGTAGGGCATAATTACCACGGGAAATTCGAGCCCTTTTGCTTTGTGAAGGGTAATCAGTTGTATCTTGTCGTTTTCGTCGCTTCCCATGGTTACCTTTTCATTCACACCGATGCGATTCCACCAGTAGCTAAATTGGAGTAGGGTATTGGGCTCGGTCTCTACAAATTGGTGAAGCAGATCAAGAAATGAATTGATATATAGCTCCTCTTCTCTCGGCACTTCTAGGTGAGCAAGAAGCTCGTTGGTTATCTCAAAGAGTGTGGTGCCTTTCTGTGCAATCTCTATCAGTTGGGCTATCTTCTCTTGGTCCAATAGCCCGAAGGTGTAGCAAGCTACATCAAAGTATATCTGCTTTTGGCTATTTCGGGGATCGGCTACATACTGGAATAATGCTGCGATCAGCTTTACCGTATTGGAGTGACTAACAAGTAGCGCTTCATCCGAAAGGAAAGCAAAGCAGTGGCGTGTGGCCTCATTCTCTGCTGCAAACTGATTAAGAAGCTCAGCGATCTTAATAGCATCATAATTTTGGCGTACAACGAAAGCGATATCACCAGGTGAGTAACCCTCTTTATTTAGCTGTATGAGAAGCTCTTTTATGCGAGTAGCTAGTAGCTCCTCTGCCTCTTCTTTCGTATTATTATCCGCCAGGCACTCGAAGCGTACGTAGCCTCGTCCGTTCTTTTGTTTAGGTGTTTGGCAAACATTACTCTCGTATATATTCTTATTGGTCTCGTTGCTCTTCCCCTCTAGTTTAGAATGGAGTGGAAAGTCGTAGATCTTATCAAAAAAGAGATTGTTGAAAGCCACGATATTTTCATCGCTTCGCCAGTTGGTATCCAGTGGTATATTCTCCTGATACTCTTTGAAGTCAGGGTCATTCTCCACTTCAGTATTGAGTAAGGAGCTATCAGTCCCTCGCCACCTATAGATGCTTTGCTTCACATCCCCCACGAGGAAGTTCTTATTCATCTCGCTAAGGCTTTCCTGAAGAAGCACCTTGAAGTTTTCCCACTGAGTACGATTGGTGTCTTGGAACTCGTCCAGCATATAGTGGTCAATTCTTCCGCCTACCTTCTCATAGATAAGAGGTGTGGAGGCATCATTGATCACCCTTTTCACCAATTCATTGATCTCCTCAATCAATACCACCTTATGCTCCGTTTGGTATCGTCCGATCTCTTCTTGGAGTTTAGAGAGGATAGGGATAAGGCTTAGATTTTCCTTAAGTAGGTTGGCAAGTTGGTACTCCCTTGCGTGTTGCTCCAAGGCGCCATTGAGCTGGCACATAGTATGCTCTATCTGCACTATCTCATTCATTAGCTCAGGAGATTGAATAGCTACCTTCGGTGCATTTTTACTCGAGAAAATGGCCAACGTTCCATCTTCTCCCCGCTTTATCCTCGAGTCATATATAGGCTTTTCTGGCTCCTTACACTTCTTATCAATAAGCTCTGAGAGCTCCTTTCCCCGCAAAGATTTGAGGAAGCCATAGTTACTTAGTGCCAACAGATCATCAGAGTACCCCTCCAGAGCTTTCTGAAATTCGTTGTAAGCCTGCTTCATCATAGAGAGTGCATTATCCGCCTTCTCCTTCAATTCCACTGTTGCCTCATCAATCTTGCGATCCTCAAGACTTTGTATTGAGTAGGTATCACCTTGAGCATTGTAGAGCATCTCCTTGGCGAGCTTGATAATGGCAGCGCGAATATCAGTATCATCGTCCTCCTCCACTCGTGTCTCAAGTACCTTTCCCAGACGATCAAGTATCGCATTATTATTTTGCAATAAGAGCCGATCCACCGACATCTCTATAGCACCATCTCTATCTAGCGCTACTTCAGCATTCGCACTGCTATTTTTCAGCTCAATCACAAAGGTGCGCACGATCTCTTGGAAAAAAGAGTCGATCGTCTGCACCCTTAGAGATTCATAGTCAAGGAGAATCTCCTCCAGTACCGCCTTAGCCCTTTTCTTATCCTCTTCCAGTTGCAGAGGCGTTTTCTCCGGCTCCCCCTTCTTCTCCTTCCTACCATTGAGGGAGATATTGTATAGCTCTTTTACGATTCGCTCCCGAAGCTCAGTAGTCGCTTTATTAGTAAAAGTAGCTACCAATATCCTTTTGTACCCACCAAGTAGGTTGGGCGAAAGGAGTAGGTCAAGATATCGTTGCACCAGCGTGTAGGTCTTGCCACTGCCTGCCGATGCCTTGAATATCTTGAGCGGTTTGGTAGGATCCTCTTTGAAAGGAGTGTGGGGTGTTGTGGTCATCTTTTCTTGCACTTGTTGTAGCCCCACTGCTGTAGTAGTTGCAAAGCCCTCTCCATCACCTCACCTTGGATGATTATCTCACCCTCCTTGGCACTTCCTCCTACTCCACAAGCCACCTTTAGTCGCTTGGCTAGAGCTTGGAACTCCTCATCACTTCCCACAAAGCCCTCCACCAGCGTCACTACCTTCCCCTTACGACCTTTGCTATCCCTTCGCACCACAAGGGGTTGCTTCTCGGGAGGCAAAGTCTCTACCCGAGGGGCACTCTGCAGTTGCTCCATCAGGTCGCTATTGGTCGAAAAGACCATCCCTCCCTTATCGTACTTAGCTCTACTCATTTTACTTCTTTAGTATCTTCTGGTACCGCTTTGGTGAGCTGAGGATATTAAGTGCTCCTTGCATTGTAGGATCGTCTTGGAGCGTAACTGCAAATTGACCCTCCTGCCCGAAGTAGTGCTGTGCCAGACTACCACGAAGTAGACGCACAATCTGATCTCGGCTCTTCGCAAAGTCACGCTCAAGTGATGGCGTCAGTACCTTACGTAGGGCTACGAAGGCCTCCTTGCTCCCCTCTTCATATCCCTCAAACTTGGCCACCTGCTCTACCGACTTAAGCACCTCCAAACTCATTTGGCCATACTCAAAGTCCTTAGACTTCAGATAAGTGACAAACCGAGCAATCTCCTCATCGGTGATAGTAACATCTGTGAGATTCTTTGCTTGTGAGTGTTCGAGGAAGAGTTGATTGGCAAATTGAAATATCAGTCCTTGATTATTCAAGTCAATAGTGATTGCATCCATTATCTCCCCCTTGATCTCTACATCAGGACGAATGCCACCACCGTCACGCACCTCACGCCCTCCTGCCGTGTGAAATACATTGGTTAGACTATCTGGTACAGAGGCTACACTCCCATCGGGATTGCGGTGAGAGTAGTCGAGCTGCTGTATGCACCGCCCGCTAGGAATGTAGTAACGCGAAGTGGTCACCTTGAGAATACCATCATACGGAGTAGGTAGTGTAGTCTGCACCAGCCCCTTCCCAAAGCTCTTAGTCCCTACAATTACAGCTCTATCTAGGTCCTGAAGTGCACCAGCCACAATTTCACTAGCAGAGGCAGAGCCTCCATTGATCATCACCACAAGAGGAATCTTGAGGTCAATAGGCTTTTGCTCTGTGAAGTACTCCTGAGAGGTTTGAGGTAGTCTTCCCTTGGTGTAGAGCACCTTAGTACCTTTAGGTACAAACATACTGAGTAGCTCTATTGCGTCGCCCATTACGCCACCAACATTTCCGCGGAGATCCAGGATCAAAGACTTCATCTTCCCTTCCTTATTCAGCTCACTGTAGGCTCTCCTTACATCCTCAGCGCTCTTAGTAGTGAAGCTATTGAGGCGGATATATCCGATGCTATCTTGGTAAAGGCCACGGCTTACCACTTGATCCACCACCACCGAGCCACGGGTAATCTCTATCTCCTCCGGCTCACTCTTTCCCAGCTTCCTTACCTTTACCTTTACATTGGTGCCAGCAGGACCTTTTAGTCGACGACTTACAGTAGTGGGCGTCCCAGGAACTACCGACACCCCATCTATCTCCAGAAAGGCATCACCCATACGGAGCCCCGCTCGCTCAGCTGGCGAACCAGGCATCGGGTATTGCACATAAACGATGCTATCTACCAGCTGAATATAAGCCCCGACACCAGCATACTCGCCAGTGGTCAATACTTGGAAGTCCTTGGTGTCATCTTCAGGTATATAGACTGTGTAGGGGTCTAGCTGCCCCAGCATCGCATTGATGGATTCGGTGCTCACCTTCTGGATGTCGAAGGTGTCTACATAATAGGTGGATGCCCTGGTGAGCGCTGAGGTAAATATGGATTGAGCCCTTATCACCTCCATTTGGGTCTTGTTGTTGCGCGTCTGTGCAAAGAGGCAAAGGGGCATGGTAAGCCATGCGGCAATGGATATTATCTTAAGCTTCATATGATACTAATCTATTATTACTCCATATATATAATGATGTACAAACATACCAAATTCTACGGAATGAGAATACGGTCTCTTAGGTCCCACAAGGAGATATCTTTGTCGCTTGTCGAGATAGTATCTGGACGATTGCCGAGTTTGTAGTTTAACATTTGCTTAGTTTGTAACTCGATAATTGCTTA
>USJF01000057.1 GCA_900554935.1 uncultured Porphyromonas sp. | reverse complement strand
TCCAGCTCCTCTCGCCATATCCGAGAGAATAGCTTCCGATCAGTTTGGGCTCTAGGGCTCCACATTGCAGGGCCTTTACTCCGATTCAGCATCCTAAATTGGATCGTACTTTTATCCGTTGCTCTTCCCATAAACCCTCCAAGGGCATCTATCTCTCGGACAATCTGCCCTTTTGCTATACCACCGACCGCGGGATTACAACTCATCTGAGCGATTCGCTCCATATCCATAGTGATGAGCAATACCTCAGAACCCATCAGTGCAGCAGCTCTGGCAGCCTCACATCCAGCGTGCCCTGCTCCCACTACTATTATATCATATACATTATTCATTAGCTTATCAAACCCCAATCCTTTTCATTTAGGAGCATTTTATCCAAGCGCAACTTCAGCATCTCATTCTTCTCCATATGCAGTTCAGGATCCTCCATAAGGATATGTGCCACCAAGTTACTACAAAACTGCACATATCTACCATCCTCCGATAGATCGGCAATACGTAAGTCCAGACCCACCCCACTCTGACGCGTTCCTTCCATATCACCATACCCTCTTATCTTCAGGTCCTGCTCAGCCAGATAAAACCCATCAGTACTCTGACACATAATCTGTATCCTCTGAAGCGACGTCTCACCGATTGAATCACCACTCACCAATATACAATAGCTTTGGTGACCGCCACGTCCCACACGTCCTCGTAATTGATGCAACTGCGAAAGGCCAAAACGCTCCGCACTAGTAATCACCATCACCGTAGCGTTTGGCACATCCACCCCTACTTCAATCACTGTTGTAGCTACCAATATATTCGTCTCCCCACTGGCAAACTTCCGCATCTCCTCCTCCTTCACCTCAGGTTTTAGTTTTCCATGCACCATACCCACCTTATGAGCTGGAAAAGCGTGCTTAAACTGCTCAAAACCCTCCTCCAGACTCATCAAATCCATCTTTTCACTCTCCTCGATAAGAGGAAAGACAATATAGCATTGGCGTCCCTCCGACAGTTGCTCGAAGATAAATTGATTCACCTCACCCATTTGATGCGTATAGGCATGCTTTGTAATTATTGGTGTACGTCCAGGCGGCAGTTCATCTATAATTGAGACATCCAAGTCACCATATAGCGTCATCGCCAATGTACGAGGGATAGGCGTTGCCGACATAATCAAGATATGCGGATTGAGATGCCTACTCTTCTCCCAAAGCACACTACGCTGATAAACCCCAAAGCGGTGCTGCTCATCAATAACTGCAAGGCCAAGGTTGTGAAACTGCACATAGTCCTGAGTCAAAATATGCGTACCGATAAGGACATCTATCTCACCATTAGCAAGAGCTTGTAGAAGTGGTCTGCGCTCCTTCTGCTTCATAGAACCAGTTAGCAGTGCCACCTTAATATCCTCCTGCGACGCCAACATTCCAGAGATCGACTTAAAGTGCTGCTGAGCCAAAATCTCCGTCGGAGCCATCATACAGACCTGATATCCACTATCTATCGCCCCCAACATTGCCAAAAGCGAAACCACCGTCTTACCACTCCCCACATCACCTTGCACCAGACGGTTCATCTGTTGCCCCGACGCCATATCAGCCAAAAGCTCCCCTACCACACGTTTCTGAGCATCAGTTAATTGGAACTTCAATCCCTCCTTCTTAAACCTTTCCAAATGACCATTCGCCTTAGGTTTCACCACCAAGCCCATCGTCTCCTCCTTCCTCTCACGATGCAGATATTGCATCCTCAGCGTCAGATAAAAGAGCTCCTCCATCTTCAGTCTAGCCTGAGCACGTTGCAACATACGTGCAGAAGTTGGAAAATGAATCATATTTAGTGCCTCCTCAATAGAAAGCATCTGATACCCCTCCACGATATAGCGAGGTAGCGTCTCCTCCAGTTTTCCCCTAACCTCCATCAGAATCACCTTCTGCAGCTCACAGATATTCCTCGAATTGAGACCTGCACGCTTCATACGCTCCGACGTATAATACATCGGATAAAGCTTCCCAACAGAGCTCATTGGCCCACGAGCCGGTTCCACCTCAGGATGAGCTATACTAAAAGTATCGCCAAACTTATTAGGCTTTCCAAAGATAGTGTACGGAGTATTTATCTTTAGAGATCTAAGAATAAAGCTAGTAGCATTAAACCAAACCAATTCGATCACCCCTACAGCATCCTTAAAATAAGCTTTCAAACGCTTCTTATGCCCACTTCCCTCCTCTACAAATCCTATGATCTCCCCCTGTAGTTGCACATAAGGCATCCCATCAATCAGCTCCCTAGTGGTATAGATGCGCGTCCTATCCACGTGACGATAAGGGAAGTAGTAGAGCAGATCCCCCCAAGTCTCCACTTCCACCTCCTTCTTCAGGATAGCAGCTTTTCTCTCCCCTACCCCTTTCAAGAAAGTAATGTCACGCTTCAGGATATCATTCATCATTCACACACTCAGCCATAATCCACTCCGCCAAGATTATATCCTTAGGAGTAGTGAGCTTGATATTCTTCTCCTCCCCCTCTACTATAGCAGTCCTCATCCTAGAATACCTCTCCACAATACTTGCATCATCCGTACAACCAGGGTCCGGCTGCTCTCTAAAAGCAGAGTAAGAATCATTAAGCAACTTAGTATCAAATAGTTGAGGCGTCTGTACCAGTCTCACAGTACTCCGATCAATCGCATGATTTTCCCCATCCTTTTGAACCAAGCGAATAGAGTCAGTCGGCAAAATAGCAGGGATCACTGCGTGAGAAGCCCTAGCAAACCACAATCTCTGCAAAAGAGCCTTATCGACAAAAGGACGTACCCCATCGTGAATCATCACATAGCTTCCAGTAGCGAGCGACAAACCACTCTGCACACTATCCGCACGCTCCCTACCCCCATCTGCTATCTTTATATGAATCGAGCTCGGAAGGTAACTACGCAAAAGTCCCTCCACATACTCACAATCCCCCTTCGGACGGACCAATATCAATTCGCTATCCACCCACCCCTGAGATGCCTTATATATATTAAGGAGCGTCCAAATAATGATCGGCTTTCCCCCAAGCATTAGATACTGCTTAGGTAGCTCCGAACCCATCCTGCGGCCACTACCACCTGCCACCACCACCACCGATAGCTCCTTCATTGCCATTTACTCAATCTCCCTCAATTCACTCAGATACCACATCACAATTCCCCCCGCTACACTCACATTCATAGAGTGCTTCGTACCGTATTGCTCTATCTCCACCACCCCATCCGAGAGATCTATCACCTCCTGATCCACACCATCCACCTCATTACCGAGCACAATAGCTATTGGCTGACTAGTGCCGAGATGTGCCTTCAGATTCGGTAGCATTACAGAGCCCTCCGCCTGTTCCAGAGACCAAATAGTGTACCCCCTTTCACGTAAAAGCTTGATCGCCTCCTGCGTCCTATCAAAGTACCACCAATCCACCACCTCCTCGGCACCAAGTGCACTCTTATGTATCTCAGCATGAGGAGGCTGACCCGTAATACCACAGAGATAAAGTCCCTCCAACCTCAGCGCATCCGCCGTGCGAAAGACCGCTCCCACATTGTGCATACTTCGGATATTATCCAGAACCACCACAATCGGACGCTTCCCCGCCCTAGCATATTCCTGAGGCGAAATACGCCCCATCTCCTCTATCCTCAGCTTTCTCATGACTTAGTAAGATCCGGCAATTGATGGTACGAGTAGAGGTCACGTATCGCATCCTCATAATACTTCTCCACCACCAGTCGCTTCGTCTTCAAGCTATTCGTCAGCATCCCATTATCGATCGACATCGGTTCAGTAAGCAGGTAAAACTTCTTCACCTTCTCAAACGAAGCCAGCTCCGACAGCTGCTGATCAATCCTCTCCTGCAGAAGTTCATGCGTCTCAGGAATCTTAGAGAGAGCTTCAGGCGCCTCAGGGATATTCGCCACCCCACGCTTCCTCAGCTCCTCCTTCACCATATCCCAAACCGGGTAGATCAAAGCACTCACAAAGCTACGCCCATCGGCAATCACCACCGCTTGGTCAATCAACGCATCCGACGTGAGGAGATTCTCAATCACATTCGGTGCAATATACTTACCATTGGCCGTCTTAAAGAGATCCTTTGCGCGCTCCTTAAAGAAGAGATTTCCCTCCGCATCCATCGAACCGAGGTCACCCGTACGGAACCAACCATCACTCGTAAAGGCCACCGCATTGGCTTCAGGATTCTTGTAGTACCCCTTTGTGACGTTATCGCCCTTCACCAAAATCTCACCTCCAGCCTGCTCGTCTATTTTCACCTCTACACCACCTAGAGGTCGGCCAATTGAGCCAAATTCAAATCCATCAGAATGGCAGTAAGCAACCGTCGCTGTCGTCTCAGTAAGGCCATACCCATAGACAATGGGCACCCCAATACTGAGCAAAAAGGCCTGCACCTTATCCGCCAAAGCAGCTCCAGCCGTTGGGAAAAAGAGCCCTCGCTCCACTCCAACCTTCTTCTTCACCCTATCCAGGAGTATCATAGAGTAAAAGCTATACTGCATCTTGAGCCAGAAAGGCGGTTTCCGCCCCTTAGCACGGTATTCAAAGTGATACTTCCTACTCACCCTTAGCGATTCATCGGCAATCTTCTTGAGAAGAGGTGGGAAACTCTGCATCTTCTCATAGACACCCACATAGACCTTCTCCCAAAAACGGGGCACATTACACATATAGTGCGGACGCACCTCTGCCAGACTTTGTAGGATCTTCTTAGGGTTACGGTTAATCGCAATCTTCACCCTCATAGAGAGGCAAAGCATGCACCACATCAATTCAAAAATATGAGTTAGGGGCAAGAAGTTCATACTTATCTTCCCAGGCTTAAGTTCTTGAATCTCTATAGCGTGATGGGTAATTGTCATTTGTACATTGCGGAATGTCAGTTGAACCCCCTTCGGCACACCGCTCGTACCACTCGTATATAATATGAGTGCCGTATCATCGATCTCCCATAGCTCTCGCCTTCGCTGTAGCTCCCCCTCCAGCTCCAGTTCATCACCGATACGTAGGTAATCATCCAGATAAATGGATTCCTTATCCTCTCCCGTCCTCTCAATATCTCGATCCAAAAGCACCAATTGCACCTTCTGCGACATCTCCGACATCGCCTCTACCGCCGCAAGATACTGCGATTGCTCGCCCACAAAGAGCAGACGCGTCTCACTATGCTCCAGCATCATACGCACCTGAGAAGCAGAGCTCGAGGCATAGAAAGGTATCGCTATACTCCCCACCTTGAAAGAAGCAAGATAAGTTCCTAAAAACATCTCGCTATTCTCCGAAAAGATAGCAATACGATCACCACGCTCAATACCGGTATGTATCATCGCTTTCGCCATCCTCTCCACAAAGCGTCCAAAGTGAGCCCAAGTCATCTCCTCCCAGCTACCAGAGAGCGGGTTGCGAGTAAGGAGACAAGTTTCCTTGGCATATTGCTGGGTATACGCTTTAGGGATATCTATTATCGGTAAAAAAGGGTCAGGAAGTCTCATCATTTCATCTCATTATCAAAAGTTGTATAACCTACAATCACAAAGGTACCAAAATTCTAAGAAGCCCAATTCACACATGTGCCACAAGAAGGGAGACCACGTGCCAGAGTGCAAAGCTATAGCAAAGGTCAGCCGAGGCGGTAGATAGGGGAGCACTCCCCACGCTTGAGCACCACCACTTGTAGGTCATTGAGCGCCCGATGTTGGAGGGCATTGAGATGAGTATTGAGCGCTAGCTCAGGTGTATTATTTTCGCCACTGAGGTGGCAGAGGGCCAAGAAACGAAGGCGATCACTGACGTGCTCCGAGAGCACCCTGGCCGACTCGAGATTACTCAAGTGCCCTATTCCACTAGTGATTCGCTCTTTGAGCTGAAAGGAGTAGCTACCATTCTGGAGCATTTCCCGATCGTAATTACTCTCGAAGACAAGAAAATCGGCAACCTCCACCTCCGCCTCTATCGTGGGCGTCACCTGACCAATATCAGTGACAAAGGTAAATCGCCCCACTGGGGTATCAATAGCAAAGCCTACATTCTCCGTAGCGTCGTGTGGCACCTCAAAGGTGCGTACACGCATCTCCCCTAGCTCCACTTCTCCCCCAATCTCTATCCGCTTCATATAGGCCGATAGCTCGGCACTAGCCATACGGTGGTAAAGGAGCGAGCGTACCACAGCCGGACTGGCATAGATAGGCCATTGAAACTTATGAGCCAACCGTGCTGCTGCACGCGTATGATCATTGTGGTCGTGAGTGATGAATATCCCAAGTATCTGCTTGGGATTGATAGCCAACTGCTCTAGGTGCTTCTGAAACTTCCGAATGCCGATCCCCGCATCTATAATAATCGTGTGATCGCCATAGGTAAGGAGACCACAATTACCACAGCTTCCACTGCTTAGGCTCACAAAGCTAAGCCCTTGCTCCTGCCCTCCTTGGCGAAATAGCGGACCTAGTAGCTCTTCAGAAGGCTCCATGCTTTAGCTCGCCGAAAACTCTCCCCTCAGATTCACTCCCATATAGTGCTTCACCTCGTCACTATTATCTAGCAATCCGAGCAGGTACATCAGCTTTGCTACCGCTGCCTCCGCGGTCATATCATAGCCACTAAGCACACCGGCACTAAGGAGCGTCCGGCCCGTCTCATACCGCTTCATCTGCACCTTTCCTTGAGGGCATTGGGTCACATTGACTATCACCAGCCCTCTAGCCACAGCATCCCTTACTACCTTCATAAAGTGCTCATTGGAGGGAGCATTGCCACTACCAAACGTCTCGAGCACAATCCCTCGCAGCCCTGGTGCATTGAAGCAAGCATTGATCACCTCGGGCGAAAGCCCTGGGAAAAGCTTGAGGAGAAGCACATTGGTATCCAACTTAGTATGAGTGGTAAGCGGTCCAGTAGGATGGGGCAACATGGTGAGATGGCAGAAGTCAATATCAATCCCTATCTCCGCCAGATTATGGTAATTAGGAGATTGAAAGGCATTAAATTGGTCTGCGCTTACCTTGGTGGCTCTATTACCTCGGATAAGGCTGTTATTAAATAGGATGCAAACCTCATTGACCGCTGCCCTACCCTCGCTATCCTTGCTCGCTGCCACCTCTAAGGCGGTGAGCAAATTCTCCTTACCATCGGTGCGGAGCTTGCCAATGGGTACTTGCGAACCGGTAAGAATGATCGGTTTACCTAGATTCTCAAACATAAAGCTGAGCCCAGAAGCTGTGTAGGCCATAGTATCGGTGCCGTGAAGCACCACAAAACCATCGTAGGCATCGTAGTACTTGGTCACCATCTCGGCAATCTCTACCCATAGCTCTGTCCCTGCATCACTAGAGTCGCAAGGGGGCTCAAAGGTGAGGGTGTCAATTCCGAAGGGGAGCTGACTAATCTCTTGTACATGCTCCGCTACATAGGCAAAGTCGCAGACTTCTAGGCCTTTAGTAACGGGGTTCTCTAGCATACCTATCGTGCCTCCTGTATAGATTAGGAGCACTTTGATTCCATTGCTGGATGGGGTTGTGGTCTTGATTGTCATAAGTAGTAGTAGTATTTGTTTTTCTGATGACAAACTTACTAAAATAAATCAATTGGAGATGATAGTCCCATCAGTATCTCAGTGGTTACGCATTAGAAGTATCATCAATAGGCATGAGATTTGATTGAATATATGTCTTTAAGTGCTGCCTTTTTAGAGAATCAGGGGTTACGCATTAGAAAAAGTCTTGTACCTCATGCTGTGTACAACATAAACAACTTAAATTCATCAAAGCACCCGAAGGGTGCCACTCAG